>QZKU01000134.1 GCA_003598085.1 Candidatus Abyssobacteria bacterium SURF_5 | reverse complement strand
GCATCTGATACCGTCCATGATCTGAGTGCGCTCATGCATACGAGCATACCACAGCCGATAATAAAAGACAATAATTATTTACGGATAAGCTCTTAGTAGACGCATTCCCGCGCGACGTCGGCAAAAACCTTCAGGTTCTCCGGCGGCGTCTCAAAGAAATGATCGGCGGCCGAGCAGATGTAGCCACCGTCATGCCCGACTTTTTGAAAGAGCTCAATGACCACGTTCCGAATTTGCTGCTCCGACCCATTTGTCAGGATGTTGATCTGGTCCACTCCTCCGATCAACGCCATTCGACCCGCCACCTTCGCCTTGAATTCCCAAGGCTCCTGGTTTCCCCCGATGCTCGGAGGCGCCAGTGTTTCCGAGGCGTCGGCGCCGTTGGCGACAATCATCTCCTCAATTCCGCGCGTGCCGCCGCACGTATGGTACGTAACCTTGAAATCCAATGCATGCAATGCGTCATGCATCTTGCGATCGTACGGCAGACAGAATTCTCTGTGCAGGGAAGGAGAGATAAGCGTTGAGGATGCCGCGCCTCCCCCAGTTTCCACTACGTCGAATGTGGCCCCCTGCATTGTTTCGACAAACTGTAGTTTCTTTTCGAGAAGAATGGAAAGCAGTTCATGGACCCAATCTGGTTTGTCGAAACAATCCAGAATGAGTTGGTTCACGTCCTTCAGAAGGCATGCATGCTGCCAGCACCCGGCCTGGTCGCCCCATACAAAGCCGCGGAGCATGCCGTCGTCGCCGATCGAGTCATGGATGGAGTTGGCCCATTTCACGTCGAGTCGCGGCACGGGCATATACTTTTGGATCAGTTCGATATCCTCATCGCGCTTAATCATGTAGTCGAGCACCCAGGTCGTTTTCGGGTTGGTAGCCGTCTTATATGAGAGCTGGCCGCCGGGTGTCTGGATTACGTGCTCCATTACGACTGCGTCACCGTCCATTTCGACCGCCTTTGCCTCATAGAGCCAATGGGGCGAGCTAACCATTGTCACCTGTCCGTCAACCAGCCAAAATTGGCCCATTCCTTGATGGAATTGGACCTGGGCATCCAATCCAAATTCTCGGAAGGCATCCAGTTCAGAAATCCCCCCCAGATACGTGTCCAGATGGTATCTTTGCCATTGATGGATTGAGACCGGCATGCGGTCCGGTTTCCCCTTGTTCAACGCGCACAAAAGCCTTTCCCTGGAAGTCATTGACATAGTATATTTTTCCTCCCCGCCTCACGGTGATCATGCATTCAGTCTATCGCTCCGGTCGGGGCGCCATCTTGAACGAGTACGCCGGAGCATCCGGCAAGGCTTCCGGCAAAAGAATAGTCAGGCCGCTTCCGTCCTGTCGCCAGTGGAGAGGTTTTTTCTCGCCCAAGAGGTGGATTTTCGTGTTTGGCGCGCACCTCAACGATTCGATGGTGATCTCTGGGTCTGTTATTGGCCCGAGGATGATAGCGTAGAGGGCCTCATCTTTTTGAGTGAAGCGTACGCCCTTGCCGTCTCGAGTCTTGTCTTCCGCCGTTACCCATGGTCGCGTATTGTAAATGGCGTCTCCATTCACGGCGAGCCAGGCGCCCAACCCCATAAGGCGGTCGCGCTGGGCGTCGGGAATTGTTCCGTCGGCCATCGGCCCGACATTGATCAGGAGATTCCCGTTTTTGCTCACGATGTCCGCGAAGCTGTGAATAAGCTCTTCCGCAGTGAGCAGGTTGTCGTCCGGTTCATTCATGTTATATCCAAACGAAGTCCCGAGACCCCGGCACGCCTCCCACTTCTTCGCGCTGATCTGATCCAACACCCGGTATTCGGGTGTAATGTAATCGCAATGTATTGGCGGCGGATTGTGCTCGCCGGATGCATGTTTTGCCCGGAACCATGCCACCGTATTGATGATCGAGCGCATTATTCGGTTCTCCGGATATGTGGTCTGGCTCCACCGATCGTTGATAACACCGTCGGGTACGACGCTGTAGTAGTAAGAAAAAAGGTCGGTCAGGTTTGGGTCCTGGGGCCAGCGGATGTCGTTCCACAGGACCGAGGGTTTATACCAATCGATGAGTTCCCTGAAATGATTCGTTGCGTAGGTGACGTATTCGTCCTCTTGCGGCGTGTTGGTCAGAAAGGTGTATGGGTCGCTGATGGCCGTTTTCTTGAAAGTCCAATCGAGCCCGCCCGAGTAGTAGAGGCCCATTTTCAAGCCCGCTGTGCGGACCGCCTCGGTCACTTCTTTCACGAAATCCCGTTCTGAATGCAAGCCGGTCCTTCTGGGGTTTTCGTACGCGGTGGGCCAGAGAGTGTAGCCATCGTGGTGTTTGGTCACCATTACGACGTAGCGAGCGCCGGCTTTTGCGAACAGTTCGGCCCAGGCGCCGGGATTTATTTTAGCCGCTTCTCTTTCAAACTGAGGCACAAAATCATAATAAGAGAAATCCTCGCCATACTTTTCGATGTGATGCCGGCAGGTGGGGCTCCCCGTGATCTTCATTGTATTAAGGTACCATTCGGCATACGGGTTATGGGCAAGCTGATATCTATACCCTTTCCTTTTAATGAGCGTCTGATAGTCGTCGCCGAAGGGCGCCCAGGCAGGAATGGAAAAGACGCCCCAATGAATGAATATCCCAAGCTTCGCGTCGTCGAACCATTTCGAAAGCGGCCGGTTCTGCAGGGACTGCCGTCTCAATTCCTCAATGAGCTCCTTATTCACTCAGCGAACAGCCATGCGCCAGAAAGGCTTGGTAGATCATTTCATGGCGCTCAGGGGACATCTCGATATCGGTCGGATCAGGATATTGGCGAGCCATAAAGCCGCCGCCGAACCGGTCGAATGCCGCAATCATCTCCGCCACTTCAGCCCCAATTTCCTCTTCGGTCGGATTCTCCATCGTCGACCATTGGATGTCCACGGTATTCCAGAAACAGATGCCGCCGCCGAATTTGTCGGCCAGATTTCTGTGCCCCATCAGGCGCGGCTGATCGAGTTGCACGACATCCACCCCAATATCGATCATATCGGGAATCATATCGATAATGTGGCCGCAGTTATGCCAGATGTAATGCATGCCGTGCTGGTGAGCGGCCTCGACAATTCGTTTGTAACGCGGCTTGTAGAATTTGCGAAAGGTATCAGGGTCCATCTGGAGCGAGGTCTGCAGGCCCCAGTCGTCCCACGTCATGTACGCGTCCACTCCGCCGATCCGCGCCCATTGCTCGATGACGGCGCTCTCTAGGTCGGCCAGGCGGTCAAGCAGCAGTTCCAGTCCCCGGGGCTGAGTGTAAGGGGAAACCATCAGTTCCTCAAATCCCAGGAGCGCGCGCATCCGCTCAAACATGAGAATCGGGTCGAACCCCACCGTGTATTTTCCGGCTTTCCGGCCCATCTCCAGAAACGGCTTCAGCATATCATATTTTTCCGGGTCGGCGACATCGGGAAATCGATAGCTGTCGAGATTCCGCAGGTCGCGAAGCGGATGGTCGAAAGCATGATCCCAATGCCGGCCGGTTACTTCCCAGCCGACACCCCACTCGTCATGGTACCGATCGCCGGGGTCCTTCGCCCCCTTCTTCCCTGCGCTCACCCAGATATTCGCCGCCTTGCCGTCGGGTTCGACCAGATGCATGAACTGCGGTATGGCCGCCACTTCAAAAAAGTCGCTCTCGACCGGCGAAATGAAACTGTACGGGATACGCGGCGGGTGTACGAACTTGATGGCTTTGAGGACCATATCGCGGCTGGTCATGCCCGGCGGAACGGGCGCGGGTTGAAGATACAGCTCAAGCAACTGCTGAATCGAGGGGTTCATGTGTCAGACTTCTTTCTTGACCAAGTCTTCGATGAGTATCTTGAAACCTTCGTATATCCAATCCTGAGTGTGTGTCTCTCCCACAAGAATCAACCACGCCAGGTGTGAATTGACTCCGTGAATGATTCTCGCCAACACTTGGGGCGCATGTCGAGAGGTGATCTTGCCTTCCTCCATGGTTCGCCGAATATCGTTCGTCAACTGATTGAGAACTTCTTCGTCGGATTCGCGTATTTCGGCTTTAATCTCCGGATCGTTCACCGAGGCCGCCACGGCCCACATCATAGCGGAATCACGATTCACCTTTGTGACGTAGTGCTTGTACTTATCTGTGTACACCTTGTATCGCTGGATGGGGTCGTCATGCTCTCTCAAGACCTCTTCATTCCATGTGAAAATATCGGCACGGCTCTTCCGCAAAACTTCAAGAAAAAGATCCCTCTTGTTGGCGAAATACGTGTAGATAACGGGCTCCGTTATTCCGGCCGCCGCCGCAATCTTTGCGGTAGTGGCGCCGTGATAATTTTCACGGGCAAAAACATGGGTCGCCGCCTTGAGTATCTGTTCCCGCCGGGCTGCGGCTCGTGGTGTCGTCTTTTTCCCGTGAGCGGCACGGATTTCGCGCCTGCCTATATTTGCCATGATCTCAAACCTCTTCAAAGAATAGTATATACTATTCTTCAAGTTCCTATTTGCTTAGATCCTAGTGTTTATTTTAACATATTCCTTTCCGGAGAGCAAGGATTGTTTTTCGATTGACTTTTTCCCCGGGAAAAATACCTTGACAAGCGACGATGCGATATGCTAGTATCTACTAGATTTTTTTCTGGCCGTGCGTGCTCCATGATGAGAAAGGACGGCTTGCAATGCTGATTGTAGGTGAGCGCATCAACACAAGCCGCAAACAGGTCGCGGAAGCGGCGCGGCATCGGAATATCATCCCCATATGGGACGAAGCCCGAATGCAAGCGGCTGCGGGCGCGCATTTTCTCGATGTGAATGCCGGCACGTTCGCCGAGCGAGAAATCGAAAATCTCAAATGGATCATCAAGAGCGTCAGGCAAGCGAACGATTTGCCCCTCTGCATCGACAGCACAGACCCAAAGGTGATTGCAGAGGGGCTGAGCATGTGCGGCCGGGGCATGATGGTCAACTCGATTACCGCCGAGAAGGAAAACTACACGGCCATGCTGCCACTGATTCGGGAATATGAGTGCAGAACCGTCGCCCTATGTCTGGACGACAATGGAATTCCTGGGGGATTCGAAGACAAGCTCAAAGTTGGGTTTGGTCTGGTCGATAATTTGCTTTCAGATGGAGTTCCGTTGGATCATGTCTATGTTGACCCCCTCATCATGGCGGTCAGCACCGACCAGAGAAGCGGGGCGGTTGCCCTGCAGGTAATCCATGAAATCAAGCGGCGATACCCCGGCATTCACACTATCTGCGGCCTGAGCAACATATCCTTTGGGCTTCCTGCGCGGAGGATGATGAACCGGGTTTTTCTGGTGGCCGCAATGGCGGCTGGGCTCGATGCGGTGATCATTGACCCGCTTGACAGGCAGATGATGGCGAATCTCATCACGGCCAGAGCCGTTTTGGGGAATGATGAGTATTGTATGGCGTATATTTCGGCCTATCGGGAAAAGAAACTGGAACCAAATGATAAACATTTACCTTGAAAGTCCAGGTTTCGGGGCGTCCGGTACCTGACGAACTGGTCAAAGGAGAACACGATGGTGGAACTGAACCAACTTTCTGAAGCGCTGCAGAGAGGCGACATGAAGGAAGTCGAACGACTGATTCGAGAATCTCTTGGCGCGGGGCTTTCACCCGCAGACATTCTCTCTAATGGCCTCATCGCCGGAATGGATGTGATCGGAGCCAAATTCAAAAAGAACGAAGTTTTCATTCCCGAGGTGCTGATTGCCGCTCGGGCAATGCACGGCGGGCTTGCGGTTCTCGAACCAAAACTCGCCGAGACGGGGGCGAAGCCTGTGGGGAAGGTTGTGCTGGGAACCGTGCAGTCCGACCTGCATGATATTGGCAAGAACCTAGTGGGCATGATGCTCCGAGGGGCTGGGTTCCATGTGAGAGACATAGGGATTGACGTTCCGCCGCAGAGATTTGTCGAGGCCGCGGGCGAAGAAGGCGTCCAAATTGTGGCGATGTCGGCGCTTCTCTCCACGACCATGCCGAAACTGCGCGAAACCATCAACGCGCTGCATGCGGCGGGACTCACAAGGAAAGTCAAAATCATGGTTGGAGGCGCTCCGGTGAGCCGCGAGTACGCCGAAGAGATCGGAGCGGACGGCTATGGTGATGATGCGGCGGCCGCCGTCGATGTGGCGCGACGGTTCATCGAAACCTCCGCAAGCGCCGCGAAATAGAGACACTCGACAATCGATCAAACGGATTGCTTGCCAAAGGAACCGAAGAACAGTGAGCGCTCAAGTCACAAAGATAATCGTCCAGCGACCGGTTGCAAAAGCTACCGTGTATCATTATTCATCCTTGTTCATTCCTTATTCCGCCGGATGTTCAACTGGAGAACTTCAAATTCCCCCTAACTGTTGCCCGATAAGTTCAATCTGAGTGATGCGAAAGAGGCTGTGATGACAGAACGCGTGATCATTGACACTGATATTGGGACCGATGTGGACGACGCGTATGCGCTCGCTTTTCTGGCGAATTCCCCCGAGGTCAAAATAGAAGCGGTCACGACCGTATGGGCCGACGCAAGGTTGCGCGCCCGCATTGCAAAGAAGCTGCTCATTGCGTTGGGCAGACCGGACATTCCTGTCGCGGCAGGCGAAAATCTTCCTCTGAATCCCGATCGATCTGCTTTTCTGATGGGACACGAAGGCAAAGGCGTATTCGAAGAGGGCGAAGAGGTGGCGCTGTCGGATGTGCCGGCATTGGAGCTTGTGGAGTCGGTGTTGAGAAAGCGTCCCAAGGAAGTTTCGGTGGTTCTTATAGGCCCGCAGACGAACTTCGGCAAACTGCTGTCGACAAAGCCGGAACTGGGTGCTCTCATCAAGCAGTTTATCATTATGGGCGGAACCCCTTTCTATGGCCTGAAAGAGATGGAACTCTTCGGCGAACGGCCGATCGACTACAACTTTGTTGCGGACCCGGAGGCTGTGCGCATCGTTTTCGATTCCGGCGTTCCTATTATTTTGGTGGGCTGCAACGTAACCATGCCGACGCTGCTGAGGGAGGAGCATCTTGAATCGATCAGGAAGCGCAATACCGCTGCGACCGATCTTCTCGCAGCCATGACAGATATCTGGTTGAACGTGATTGGACAAAAAGAGACGCCGATGCATGATGCCCTCGCCTGCTCCGCGGCATTTACGCTTGATTTCCTAAATACGATGATGCTTAACGTCGTGATCGAGACGAGAGGCGAATTTACTGCGGGGTTGACTGTGGTAAACTGCTATAAGAACGCAGAATGGAACACGGTGAAGGTGGCGACAGATGTTCGGCGGGAGGAATTCATCCAATTCATGATGCGCCGCATACTCGCATAGAGGGGACATTTCTTCGGCGCAGAGGCGCAGACTATCCAGGAGACTTATCGTATGAGACTATCAGATTTGCCAAAACCATCGCCCGATTTTACTCGTCTTAAGAATGTGCTTACCGGCGAACGGCCCCCCGACCGATTGCCATTGGTGGACTTGCTTGTTGACCAGGCTCTTAAAGAAAAAGTTTTGGGCCGCCCGACGGTTTCCGATTTCACCAACGACCCGGAAGATGGCCGAAAAAGAATTGACGACGAGATTGAATTCCGCCACAAACTCGGATACGATTACATCGATGTCTGCCCATTCATGTATTTCGGAGCGGCCTATCAGGTTTCCGAGCAAAGTGATCGTTCGTGGATATCGGAAGCGACATCCACCATCCGCAATCGCCAGGATTTCGAGCGGCATTTTTGGCCAGACCCGCAAGCGCTCGACTACGCTCAACTGGAATACGCCGCCTCCGTCCTGCCTGACGGCATGATGAGCATCCCTCGTGTTGGGGGATTGTTTGAAAACGTCGTTTTTCTTACCGGAATCGAAGGGCTTTCCTACATGCTCGTTGATGATCCGCCGCTGGTGGATGAACTTTTTGCCAAGGTGGGAGCGATTGTGCTGTCCGCCGCCGAGAACCTCTTGCAAGCGCCCCGGGTAGGGGCGCTATTCGTCGGGGAAGACCTAGGATTTCAAACCGGTACCATGCTTTCTCCTAACCACCTTCGCAAATACGTCTTCCCATGGCACAAGAAAATGGTTGCAGCCGCCCATAAGCGGGGCGTTTCCTATTTGCTGCATTCCTGCGGCAATATCGAGGGAATAATGGAGGACTTGATCGAAGATGTCGGGATCGACGCGCGACACTCCTTCCAAGATAAGATTCTACCGGTCGAGGAAGCCGTCTCTCGCTATTCCGACCGTATCGCCATCCTCGGGGGAGTCGATATGGACTTGCTGACGAGAGGGACCGAAGAGGAGGTCCGGGCGCGCGTGCGCGAGATCATCGAGACGTGCGCTCCCAGCGGCCGTTTCGCGCTCGGGACCGGCAACAGCGTCGCCTCATACCTGAATCCCGATAATTACCTGGCCATGCTCGACGAGGCAAGGAGAGAATAAAGTGAATGTCCGTGAACGATTCCATGCGACCTGCAGGTTCGAGCCGGTTGACCGGGCATTCCGCTTCGAGACCATCGGATTCTGGAACGAGACGATCGAGCGGTGGCGCGGCGAGGGACTGCCGGAAGACGTGGAGACGCTGACTGCGTTTTTCTATTTCGAGATGGGCTTGCGTATCCCAATCTTTCTCGGCGGCGGATATAACGCGGGATTCTCACCGGCGTTCGAGGAGCAGGTGTTCGAGGAGACCGATAATTACCGCGTCCTGCGCACCGGCTACGGCAGCGTAATCAAGGAATTCAAGACCGGCCAGTCCACCTTGCCCCAGTTTCTCGAATTTCCGGTACGAGACATGCGGTCGTTCGAGGACCTTAAGTGGCGTCTCGACCCCGCGTCGCCCGAGCGGCTGGGCGAAGACTGGGACCAGAACGCCGCTCTCTATAATGAGGCCGATATGCCGCTCTATCTCTACATCTGCGGCCTCTTCGGCCTGGCGCGCCACCTGCTCGGGTTTGACAACCTCATGTTCGCTTATTACGATTCTCCCAAGCTGATTCACGCTATCGGCGAACAATGGGCGAAACTCCACACGGGCATCATCGAACAGATGACCGCCTCGGCCAAACTCGACGCCATCGATTTCTGGGAAGATATGGCGTATCGCAACGGACCGATGATCGGACCGACCTTATTCAAGGAATTCATGTCCCCCTACTATAGACGCGTCATCGATTGCGTCCGCTCGCGAGGCGTCGAGGTGTTCGAGGTCGACACCGACGGTAACGTCCACACGCTCATTCCCCTCTTCCTCGAAGTCGGCGTCAACAAACTCCTGCCGTTCGAGACACAGGCCGGAATGGATATCAGACAAGTCCGCCAGAAATACGGCAAGAAGCTGATTATCGAGGGCGGATTAGACAAGCGCGCGCTTGCGCTCGGCCCGACAGCCATCCGCGAGGAGGTCGAATCCAAAGTACCCGCGCTTCTGAAGGAAGGCGGCTATTTCCCCGGCATAGACCATTATGTGCCGCCGGACGTTTCGCTCGAAGATTTCGAGTATTTCCTTAAGTTGGTTCGCGATATCGGAGAGCGAACCCATTAATGCAGGCGCCTTTCTCTCCAAACACATAGGCGCTTGGAGAAGGGAGAAGCACAATTTATGACAAATCGACTGAGGGTGGGACTTGTGGGATGCGGAGAGGCGATTCAGGCGCTCCACGTGCCGGCGCTCAACAGCCTCGCCTCGCTCTATCGCATCGAAGCGTGCAGCGACGCGAGCCGCGAAGTGATGGGCGAGGTCGCCCACAGAACCGGCGCGCGCCCGGTTGAGAACCCGTTCGACTTGATTCGCGACCCTGACGTTGACGTGGTCGTCATCGCAACCCCCGACTCATACCATGTGGACCACGCGCTCGCGGCCTGCCAGGCCAAGAAGAAGGCGGCTCTCGTCGAGAAGCCCCCGGCGCTCAATTCGCGAATCGTGAGAAAGATGGCGGAGGCCTCGGAGGAATCCGGCGTTCCCATTGTCATGGGATACCCGCATGTGTATGACCCCGCGACGCGGCGCGCAAAAGAACTCTGGGGAGAACCTCAGCCGTTCCGGTTCGCGCAATTCCGCACGTTTCTCGGGCCGAACGAAAAATACACAGCCGACGAGATTCTCCAGACCATCAGGCCGTCAATCGCAGACCGCTGGCCGGCTCTCATCGGTCAACTGGATTTCGCCGCCGTCGCCACCGAATTGTTCGGTTCGGACCTTGATGTGAATTTTGTAGTCGCGCACGGGTTGCTGATCGGCCTCGTCATCCATGACATCCCCGTCATGCGCAGGATGGTCGGCGAGCCGGTCAAAGTCGATTACGCGCGCGCTCATGCCATGAATGGTCCTCTGAATCTCGTCGGCCTCTCGCTGGACATCATTCTTGACCACGGAATCGGCAGAACTCTGATGCAGGCCGAATTCCATGAGTCAAAAATGACCGACTGGGGCTTTCTCGCGCGACGGTCCGACCTGCAAGTCGAGGTGAAATTCCCACCGACTTACGCCGCCGCGGCGCCCTCGTCGCTTAAAGCGACGTACGAGAAGAACGGGATGACGGTGGAAGAAACACATGGAGGGCGCTTCGAGACCGGCTTCCGGTGCGAGTGGAAGCATGTCCACGAAGTTGTAACCAAGGGTATCCAACCACTAACGAGCGCCCGCGATGCGGTGAAGGATATGGAATTAATCGAGGAAATCACCCGAACCATGATTCGGCAAAGTAATTCGGGGCCGCGGCCCGAGGAGGCGCGCAATGAATAAGCCTGCGGGAGTGGCATTTATCGGAGCGGGATTCATTTCCTATCTGCATCTGTTCGCGGTAAGGAGCAATCCCAACTTGAAACTGCTTGCAATCGCATCTCAGTCGAAAGAGGTCGCCGAGCACAGGGCGAGAATTTTCGATGCGGCGCCATACACGTTCTCCAATCTGGGGGACATGCTCGCCCGCAAGGACATCGACATCGTCTTCGTGCTCAGCCCGAACTCTCTTCACGCGGAACACGCGCTTGCCGCGATCAGAGCGGGCAAACACCTCGTTATCGAAAAACCGCTCGCGATCACTCTCGCCGAAGCGAAGAAAGTGACCGAGACGGCAACCGCGGCCGGCGTCTCCATCGGATACGCGGAGAACCAGGTTTATTCTCCCTTGCTCTTGAAGGCGCGCGAGATGATCGCCGATGGCGCACTCGGCGCGGTCAAGAGCGCGCTCGGCTTCTGCGGTCATGGCGGCCCTCCGCCCAACGGCTGGTTCCGCAAACCACAGTTCGCCGGTGGCGGCGCCCATCTTGACCTCGGCTCGCATACGCTCGAAAGCGTCCTGTTCCTCACGGGAAAGCCTCCGATTAAACGAGTGAAATCCTGCGTGTTGGCGGAGGCGCCCGACGGCGGCATTGACGGGAAGGGCGAAGCCGTTCTTGAGACAAAAGACGGCGTCGAGATCACCTGCGTCAGTTCATGGCTCGAAACAGAAGAGAGCTTTCATTACGAAGTGCAGGGGGAGAAGGGGCGACTGCGGGCCGCCTTTAGTCCTCCGCCTCAGTTCCTGACGTTCTATCACGCTGACGGAGAGGTTGAGAACATCGACATTCCCGCCCAGTTCGACATGCGCCTGAACAGGTACCTCGCAAGCGGCGGGTATGTCGGCCAGGTTGAGGACTTCGAGCGCTGCTTCCGAACGGGGGAAATCCCGATGGAATCAGCGCTCGACGGCGAACGCGTCCTGCGGATTCTGACGGCGGGTTATCTGTCGGCGCGCGAGAAGAGGCCGCTCGACTTGACCTCACCGCTTCCGATGGAAAAGACGCCTATTCAGATATGGCTGGGGACATAGCTTAATCGCGGCTCCGAGGAGGAGAGCATGAGGAGAGCAGTTTCCATCGGGAGCTTGAGCGTGAACCACTGGAAGAGGAGGAAATGACCTTGGCGTCAAACAAAAAGATAGTTTTTCTTGGGGGCGGCAGCACGCAGTTCGCCCCCTTGCTCATTTCGGACTTCATCAAGACCGAAGACCTTTCCGGCAGCATGATCGTCCTTGTCGATGTAAATGAGGAAAAGTTGAAACTGGTGCATCAACTCGGCCGTCGCTTGATCGCGTATGCCGGCGCCGAATTGAAACTTGAATATACAACCGACCGCGCCAGCGCGCTTCCCGGCGCCGACTTCGTCATAATAAGCGTCGAGGTCAATCGGTTTCCGCTCTGGAAGATGGACCAGCACATTCCGAGGAAATTCGGCATCGAGCAGGCGCAGGGAGAAAACGGCGGACCGGGCGGCCTCTTTCATGCGATGCGCCAGATTCCGGTTGTGGTGGAAATCTGTCAGGACGTGGAGAAGCTATGTCCAGAAGCGTTGATGATAAACCTCGCCAATCCCATGAGCAGGATTCTTCAGGCGGTGCACGATTATACGAGTGTCAAATTCGTCGGGAGCTGTCACGAGATCGTCGATGGCAACGCCTATCTCTCGTCCTTGCTCCAGATGCCGGAGGAGAGCCTGCATGTGGTCGCCGCAGGTCTCAATCACTTCACTTGGTATATCGAGGTTCGCAATAAGGAAACAGGAGAGGATTTATACCCAATGGTGCGCGAACTGGCGCCGAGAAACGTGCATATGGACCGCCTGCTGGTGGCCGACCTGTTCCGGCTGACGGGCTATTTGTGCGTCACCAGCGACAGTCACGCAGGCGAATATCTCGCCGGCGGCCATGTGTGGCGAACCGCCTGGGAGTCGGAGATGGAGCCGTTCGATTTCTTTTCGGCCTATCAGATGTATCTGAAGGATGTGGACGAGCGCGTCGCGAAGATGGTCCGGGGCAGCTATCCGGCGGAGGAATTCCTTCAAATACCCAGCGGAGAGGTGGTCGCGCAAATTGTGTCCGCTATTACGCATGACCGGCATGAGCGTTTCAATGCGCTGAATCTTCCGAACGATGGATACATTTCCAATCTGCCGCCGACCAGCATCGTGGAGGTCCCCACCTCGACCAGGGGAGACCATCTGCAGGGCGAGGTTGTGGGCGCGCTTCCTCCAGTCATAGCGGGATGGTGCAACCTGCATGCGGCGATTCACTCGCTCAACGCGAAGGCCGCGATGGAGGGTGACCGACAGGCCGCGCTGGAGGCGATGCTGCTCGACCCGGTCGTGCCCGACCGTTTCACTGCGGAAAAATGTCTTGACGCGATGCTCGAGGCGCACCGGGCGTATTTGCCGCGCTTCTACAGCTAATTTCAATAAGGCTATCGGCGGGCCTATTGTTCACGGCATTTATGGCTTCAGGTTGCGAATAGAGGGCGACGGTCAAATTTCCAGGTGGTTGTGGGGGCGATTCGGCGAGTCGCCCGTTCACTTCGGAGACCCAGCATGAAAGAATGGCGACCAGTGAAGGGAAATATCATGACGCGGTGGGCTGCGCAATTTGACCCCGCCGCTCCCCTTCCGGAATATCCGCGCCCGCAGATGGTTCGCCGGCAATGGCGGAGCTTGAACGGCCTGTGGGATTACGCAGTCACGCCACGCGCGGCGACTTCCCCTGAGGTGTATGAGGGAAAGATACTCGTGCCGTTCGCCATCGAGACAGCCCTGTCCGGAGTAAAGCGCCCCTTGCTGCCCGACCAGTTATTGTGGTACCGCCGCTTCTTCACAATACCCGACACTTGGAAAGACAGACGAATCCTGCTTCATTTCGAGGCAGTGGACTGGCAATGCGACTGTTACGTGAACAGGCAAAAGGTCGGCTCCCACGCCGGCGGATATGTTCCCTTTACATTCGATATCTCTGAAGTGTTGGCTCCTGGAGAAAACGAATTAGTTGTTTCTGTTTGGGATCCCACCGACTCTCATTGGCAGCAGAAGGGGAAGCAGGTTTTGCAGCCGGAATCTATCTACTACACCGCCACCAGCGGCATCTGGCAGACGGTGTGGGTCGAGCCGGTCCATGCTGATAATTACATCGTACGCCTGAAGCTGGTTCCGAAAGTTGACAACGAAGCGCTGGAGGTGGAGGTTTTCACGCGATCGGAGGGAAGAGTATCGATTGCCGCCACATCTGAAGGCGTTGAAGTCGGGATGATTGAAGGCGTCTCCGGTCATAAGCTCCGGCTGCCGGTGCCGAATCCTCATCTCTGGTCTCCACAGGACCCATTTCTTTACTCTTTGAAAGTGGACCTGCTCAAGGAGGCGGGAGTTATCGATTCGGTTGAAAGCTACTTCGGCATGCGAAAGATATCGGCGGGGGTGGGGCAGTCCGGGCATAAGCGCATCTTGCTCAATGGCAAGCCCATATTCCTGCACGGCCCGCTGGATCAAGGGTATTGGCCGGATGGCGGCATGACTCCTCCCTCGGATGAAGCGTTGATTTTCGATATCGAGAAGACGCTTGAACTTGGGTTCAACATGACCCGCAAGCACGTGAAGGTCGAGCCGCGCCGCTGGTACTATCACGCCGACCGCCTCGGGTTGCTTGTCATTCAGGATATGCCGTCCGGCGGAAAGAATATGCTGGCCGAGGACGAGATCGTTCGTGTCATGTTTTCAAACAGGAAACGCAAAGACACCGGCGCTCGCTCCTATCGAAAGGCATGGCGCGAATCTGCCGAGGCGCGCCGGGATTTTGAGGCGGAACTTGCCGCAGTGATCGAACACCTTCGGAACGCGCCCAGTATTGCTATCTGGACTCCGTTCAACGAATCCTGGGGCCAGTTTGATGCCGCCCGCATTTCGGAATCAGTTAAGCGGCAAGACCCTTCACGTCTAGTCGATCACGCCTCCGGCTGGCTCGAGCAGGGCGCAGGCGACTTTTGCAGCCGGCACGTCTACGTACTCAAGTTAAAGAAGCCGCCGCGAAACGATACAAGAATCTACTTCATTTCAGAATACGGCGGGTACAACTATCAGGAAACCGGGCATCTGTGGAACGGCGAGAGCGAATTCGGCTATGCGATGTTTCCTGAAAAGGCCGCTCTTCATGAGGCATATGCAAACCTGATACGCACACAGATTATGCCATTGATTCCACACGGTCTTGGCGCGGCAGTCTATACGCAGTTCTCCGATGTCGAAATCGAAACGAACGGCTTCTTCACCTATGACAGAGAGATTTTGAAGTTTGACATGGACTTGGTGCGAGCGCTGAATTGTGAAATTTATGAAGCATTCAGCAGTTCAGCATGAGCGGGAGCATTTGAGGAGAGCGAGATGGCAACTTCGGAAGAGAGAAAAGAGCTTCTGGAACTTTACGAAGACCTGCGCGTATCGGACGTGCGCGATGGGATGGATTGGAACTCGATGCACCATTACGGGTCGATGTCGCCCGACATGAGGCCACTGTTCAGGACACGAGTAGTCGGAATCGCACGGACGGCTCGATATTTGCCATTTCAAGGAACTGTTCCGGAAATGACTCCCGACCAATATACTGAGTGGTCCGAGTGGTATTATCGCGAGATTTGCAGCTATCCGTGGGACGAGGATATCGAGCAAGGCGACGTGATGGTGATCGACCAGAGCAACGTCAATTGCGGGTTGATGGGTTCTTTCAATTCGCTTGCGTTTTACATGCTGGGAGTGCGCGGATACGTCATCGAAGGGGGAGTGCGCGATACCGATGAATTGATCCGCCAGAAGACGCCGGTGTGGTCGAAATTCATCTCACAGAGCATGGTGCAGGCCCGCCTGCAATTTGAGGCCAAGAATATTCCCCTCTGCGTCGGAGGCGTTGTGGTCAATCCGGGCGATATCGTTGTTGCCGACGGCGACGGAGTCATCGTGGTACCGAGACAGCTTGCCCGTTCTGTTGCCGCATATGCCCGGCGCGAGCTCGAGACGGACAAGCGGAACCGGCGCAGGGTCTACGAACAGCTTGGCATGCAGACGGATGATACCGTCTCATGACCCCGCCTTTTCGCGGCTGTCGCAGACGTTATTCCGGAAAAGCCAAAGGGCTGCCGTCTCGGTCAATGGTCGACCGCAACCAGTGTCAGGTGCAGTTTCTCCTCGGTTTTCCGAAGGCGCTCCAATTCATCCTCTTTCAGTTCCGCCGGCGTCATCTTGTGGCTGCACTGGAACGCGAGGATGGTCTTTCCTAATTCTTCCTCCAGTTCCTTTATCTCGTCGAGGTCCTTCTCTTTAATCTTGCCAATGCTGCAAATCATGACGATCCCCCATTACATGCGAATTTATTATCCACGTACTCTATTTTAGTATTTACCCGACGACTCTAAGTTTCTATGCCGGGCGATCCGGACGGGATTAGGTTGACCTGTTTTTTCGCCAGGTCGAGCCTGACGAAAGAAACCGCCGCGGCAGCGGTCAAAAAGGCCGCAATAAACAGGATGATCGCGAGCGTATAGCTGCCAGTCGCATCGGCTATCGAGCCCGCGACGACCGGGCCGCCCACTACGCCGAGCGCAAATCCGCTCATCAGCAGGCCGAGCAGTTTGCTGAAACTGAGCATGCCGAAACAGCGGGCAACCACGACGGGAAGGAGAACGGCTGAGCCGCCGAGCGACAATCCGTAAAGGATCGAAAACGGGAGCAAAACGGCGGGAGATTGAATTTTCAGATAGAGAAAGAACACCAGCAGCAGCACGAGTGCAACCGCATGAAGCCCATGAGTGGTGGCTATCAGATTTTTCGGGTTGAACCTGTCGGAGAGGAATCCGAAGCCCAGACGGCCGGCGGAACTGATCCCTACAGCAATTGCCCAATAGGTCGCCGCCATCTGCGACGATACGCCGGCATCATCGATAAGAGCGACGAAATGAACAGTTAATCCCGATTCTCCGAAAATGAGACACGCGAAGGCGCCAAACAACAGCCAGAACGAAGATGTCCTGACCGCCTGATTTGTACTGAGGCCGACAACAGAACGCGCTTCTCGCTCCTGCAAATCTGAGCCGCCATCGTGGGCGTGGATGACGCCGTCAGGTTCAAGTCCCATATCGGCCGGTCTGGTGCGGATGAATAGCAGCACGGGCGGAATGATGCCAAGGAGAATCAGTCCCAAGACGAAAAATGAGACTCTCCAACTGTAGGTGGTGATCAGGAAATTGGCGAGCGGCGGCATGGTCAGCCCGCCGAGCCCGATGCCGACCATCATTATCCCCATCGCGCGGCCCCGATATCTGTCAAACCAGTTGGAGATCAGCGTCTGATTCGGGATCAGTGTGATACCTGCGGTGCCAATGCCGGAGAAGAACATCAGGACAAACAACTGCGACATACCGGTGAGCCTGCTGAGGAAGAGCCAACAGATGCCTGCTATCAGGGCCGAGGCCGCTATGATGTATCGGGCGCCGTATTTGTGCAAGAGCGCTCCGATGACCGGTCCGGTGACGCCATATACAAGTGCCCAGACCGCAATGGTGGCCGAGATCGCGGCGCGGCTCCAGCCGAAGCTCGCCTCCAGCGGTTTCACGAAAACGCCGAACGAGTAAAACCCGATGCCGGTCCCAAAGAAGATAACAAACGAGCTGACCAGCACGATCCACCAGCCGTAGAAAACCTTCTGCTTCACAGCCATGCCCATCTGCATGCCCCCCCTGAAAAACCCGTAATGCAAGAGCAGAGATGACCAGAATAACCGAAGCGCGGCGCTGTTTTCAACAGAAAAATGATTCAGTTGTCTCCGAGAGAAGGAAAAGATGAGGGAAGAACAACCAGCAGGGACTTCAATTCATTTCTCGGGCGGCCTTTGCGACAGCCACTCGTTCTTTCAAAACTTGTACGGCAATCGCGGGCTCCTTCGCCTGAATGACGCAGGAAGCGACGGCCACTCCGTCGGCGCCTGAACGAATTACTTCGGCCGCGTTCTCCAAGGTGATTCCGCCGATGGCGATCAACGGAATGGAGCCGATACTGGCTTTAATGTTGCGGATGCTATCGGTACCTACGACCGGGTCGGGATTTGCCTTTGTGGTCGTTGGAAAAACGGGTCCGATAGCCATATAACCCGGTTTAAGCCGTGCTGCCGCGACAGCTTGCTCCAGCGAGTGAGTTGAGACTCCCAGGATCATGTTCTCGGGCAGCAGTTTCTGTGCGGCTTCATACGGCAGATCATTCTGCCCGAGATGAATGCCGTCGGTTCGCAGTGCAAGCGCAATGTCCAGGTGATCGTTGACAAAGAGAGGAATCCTGAAACTGCGCGCGAGGGAAAGAAGCGGTTGGATGTCCTGATAATATTTTGCCTTTGAAAGGTTTTTGGCGCGGTATTGTATCGCCCCTGCTCCGGCATCCGAAAGATGCTTCATCAGCCTTCCGACATCGATGGAAGAGGAAGCGCAAAGGCCTTGATCGATGATCACATATACATCAAAGGAAGCAGTCGGTTCTGCAAAAACAAATCCACCGCGCACCACAATGCCTCTTGAACAGCGGGATACTCAGTTGGAGAATAGCAAAGTAGCTATTCTATAACGGGTTCGGAGCGGTTGTTCTCGACTTTCTCCTTAATGAGTTTGCCGGCCTTGAAGGTGGCTACGCGCTTCTCAGGAATCGGCACTTCTTCACCGGTCCTCGGATTGCGTCCGATGCGAGCGTCCCGTGTCTTCACCTCGAATACTCCGAAGTTCCTGATTTCGAGTCGTTTGCCTTGGGCGAGAGAATCGGTGATGATGTCGAAGGCGGCCTGGATCACTCGCGCCACGTCATTCTGCGTATATCCAAGCTGCTTGGCCACTTCAATGACCAGTTCCCGTTTCGTCATGAGAAAGTACTCCTTTCCTCTTTACTGTTCGTTCTCGGGATTCGGAGTCGGCGGTTTTTCCTTTTATCGATGGTGTGTGATATTGCATATTCCCAGAAACGCCCACCGCAGGAACGCCTCCTCAAAATCGCGCTAAGTATATCATACGACATTAAATATGTCAAATTATGTTGTGCAAATTATCTGGAAATTAGGGGAGGTCAAAGCGCGCCGCCGCACCGCTTTTTCGGAAACGAAAAACAGGGGAGACATTCGCTGAAGAAGGCTTTTACAAAGGGGGTAAAATCGAATCTGATTTTCGATAAGGTTTTTTGTTATTCGGAACTTACCGTGAAGCGCATGTGTTTAAGTGCGGCTTCGGCCCGTTTTCCCTTATTTGACACGCTTCCCTTGCCACAAGTATAATAATGACTGATTGTTCCAAAAATATTTCAGCAGCTTCTTTTCCATAGGATATCGTAGTCAAGCCTGCCGAACTATGCATGATATTCCGGATCTTTCCGTAGTCATTCCCGCCTATAATGAGGCCAGCCGAATCGGTCCGACGCTGGATGCAGTCAGCGCCTTTCTCGCCTCACAGATGACGCCGTATGAGATCATCGTTGTCAGCGACGGAAGCACGGATTCAACCATCCAGACAGTAAACACTTATGCAGCAAAGAACCAACGGATTCAGCTCACCGGGTACTCGCCGAACCGGGGCAAGGGATATGCAGTGAGGACCGGGATGTTGCAGGCGAAGGCGAATAATGTTCTTTTGACGGACGCCGATCTTGCGACGCCGATCGAGGATTTTGTGAAATTGCAGGATGTGGCAAGGAATGGCTGTGATGTCGTTGTGGGCTCCAGGGCGTTGGAGGAGTCGCAAGTGATCGGCTGGCGCCCGTGGTACAGGGTATTGAGCGGGAAAGTGTTCAACAAGATCGTTCAGCTCCTTACCGTGCCGGGGATTCACGATACCCAGTGCGGATTCAAGCTTTTCACCAACGGGTGCGCCGGCAGGATTTTTTCTCTTTCCAGAATCGATGGATTCGGATTCGATGTTGAGATTCTCTTTCTTGCCAAAAAACTTGGATTTCGCATTGAGGAAACGGCGGTTCGCTGGCAGAATTCGCCGTCCACGAAAGTGAGCGTGGTAAGAGATACGTTCCCGATGCTGCGCGAAGTCCTGCAGGTGCGGCTCAACGACAGGAAAAAGCTGTATGACCGGCCGTCAAATAATAATTGAGGATTCAGGTTGCGCCCTCTGCGGATGCTCCTCATCGCTTCCTTTGTATTCGGCGCTCCATATCGTCAGATGTCCCGAATGCGGCCTCATTCGAAATCGGCATCTTCCCAAATTTGAGCGGCTGAAACAGATATATACCGAGTCCTATTTCCGCAGCACCGATTCAGGCTCGCTCGGTTACGATGATTACATCGCCGACCGCGCCAAAATAACGAGGACATTTCAGCGGCGGCTCCGGGAGATCGAGCGCTGGATCGGACATAAAGGGAAGCTCCTTGACGTAGGCTGTGCTACCGGCTTTTCGTTGGAAGTCGCCATCGAGCGGGGTTGGGAAGCATTCGGCATCGAGCTCTCTGAATTTGCCTGCCGGTTCGCTCGTGACAATTTGCAGATCAAGATTCATTGCGGCTCAATGGCCGATGCGCAATTGGAACCGGCTGGCTTCGATGCGATCACCATGTGGGATTACATCGAGCACTGTCTTGATCCCCTGCGCGAGCTTCAACTTGCGAACAAGGCATTGAAACCGGGCGGGCTGATTGCGCTCACCACCCCCGACATCGCATCCTGGCCGGCACGCATCTCGGGAGCGCGCTGGATGGGCATCAAAGACGAGGAGCATCTGTATTATTTTACGCCCGTAACCATGAAGCGCCTTCTGCACCAGACGGGGTTTCAACCTGAGCGACTGGAACATGTCGGCAAGTACGTCGATGTCGGCTTTTTTGTCAAGAGGGCCGGCCTTTACAGTTCCTCAGTTGAAGGAATGCTTAAAAGGGCCGCCCATCTCTTTCGCCTTGCCAATCGGGTTCTCTACGTGAATCCGTTCGACATCATGTTGGTCTACGGGAAAAAGACTGGCGGAATCGAATGAATCCTGAGGAATACGCCCAGCTTTTCCGGCTCGGGGAAACCCACTGGTGGTTTATCGGAACGCGCGACATTCTCTTTTCCAGCGTCAGATTCGACAAAAAGGACGGGAATCTCATCCTGGACGCCGGCTGCGGGTCGGGACTGATGACGCGCCGATTCTCATGCGCCGGTCAGGTTTACGGAATAGACAAGAGCCTGGAGGCGCTTAAGCACTGCTCAAGCCTGGGGATCAAGCGCCTCTGCCAGGGGGACACGCTCGCGCTGCCGTTCAAGACCAGCGCGTTCGATTTGGTTGTCGCTGCCGATCTGCTCGAGCATTGCGAGGACGACGGTGCGGTTCTGAGGGAATTTCACCGGGTTATCGCAGACAACGGACGTCTGCTGGTAAGTGTGCCGGCATATAAAGCCCTGTGGAGTTCACATGATGTTTCCCTCCATCATAAGCGAAGGTACTCGAAACGCGAACTGATTGCGAAAATGCTTGATTCCGGCTATTTCATTCAACGCGCCAGCTACTTCAATACGACGCTCTTCCCTCTGGTAGCGATGATACGCCTGACGCTCGGCAAACTCCCGAACCGATCGGCAAGTATCAAATATCACGAGGATCGGCGGCTCCTCAATAAGATTCTGCTCGCGGTAATGAGGTTTGAGCGGCGCTTGCTCCAGCGCCTTGACTTGCCCTTCGGGTTGTCCCTCATGGTGGTGGCCTGCAAGACGCGGGAACAAACCAGATGAGGAAGCGGGCGCATATTTTCATCATCCTTTTACTCATCATTCTCGTGTTTTGTCTTTTCAGAAAGACGACGAGCCACAATTTCAATTCCGACGATTACCTGGTCCTCTATCATGCCTCGCAAACGGGATATACTCCCGCGGACGCGCTGAAGGAATTCACGCGGCCCTCGTGGGGATTGTATTACCGCCCCGCAATCACCTTATTTTTCGACCTTCTTGAAAGCCGCTTCAAGCTTGAGCCGGCGAAATATCATCTTGTCAGCCTGCTCTGTTATTCCGTTCTCTGTATCCAGGTCTATATGCTCGGTTTCCTGCTCTCGAAGAAGATGTTGGTCGCGGGGGGGGCCGCCATCATTTTCATGACAATGACCGTCCACGCGCAGGCGATTTTCTGGATTTCCAGCCTCAACGGCGTTGTCGAAAACATCTTTTCTCTGGCGGCGCTCATTGTGTTTATCCGGTGGCGGCAGAAGCCGAATACCTGGCTTTATGCCGGCTCCCTCGGGCTGTTTGTTTTTGCCTTGTTTCTGAAGGAATCAGCCGTTGCGCTTCCTATCATATTGATTCTGTACGACTCTTTGCTCGGTGGGACTTTCACTTTTCGGCAGGCTGCAAAGCGAAGCGCAAAAAGCACATGGCCCTTTGTTCTGCTGGGGATGCTGTTTGTGATCCTGCGCGGAATCATCATGAAGCAGGCCAACCTGCCTCCGTCGCTGACTTCTTTTCAAATAGCAACGTCGTTGCTTGGGCTCTGGCACGCGCTACTGATGACGTTTTCGCCGATCGACTGGGCGCTCGCGGTCAACTGGTTCAATAAGGGGCAAGCGGCCGGTATGTTTTTCTATGTTCTTGCGGGAGTTGCGCTGGTAGCGGTTGCAGGGGTTCCGTTGCTTCTGCGCAGGTACACGGCCGTTTTTCTGATCGGATGGATTCTTGCAGGCGCCATTCCGGTGGTGGCGCTGGGATTAGTTCCTTCGGAGAGGCATGTCGTCTTCTCTTCCGCCGGCGGGGCTGTGTTGATAGCCATTGTTTTTTGGAAATTTGCTGACAGGTTGTCTCGCAGATCGGTCGCCGCGTCGACCGCAATACTCGCGTTTCTTGTGCTTGCTTTCAGCGCAACGAGCTTCTCTTATTTGAATGAAAGGCGCGTGACGTGGAAAACAGCGTCCGACGCTGCGGCCCGCCTGGTCTGGCGAACAACCGCCGCCTACCCCGCGCCGGCCCCCGATACTACCTTCTTCTTCTTGAACGTGCCCGACACGTACGACGGCGCATTCATCTTCAGGTTCGACAACCTCTCCTATGCTCTGCGGCTGGCTTATAACGATCCGTCACTGCGGGCGGTACGTATTATCCTGCCTGATCAAGTGACGCCCGGTATGCTGGCAAACCCCGCCTACGCCTATTTCAGGATTTCGGCAATGGGCGGGAATGTTTATCTTGGACAGTCTGCTCAAGCCGTGTCTGCGCCGGAATATGTGCCTCTCCTGGGTCTGCCTTATCTCAGACCGAATATTTCTTATATAAGCAATTGGTCCGAATACAGAAATTCTCCTTTTCTCGTCTACCGGCCGGGACATTTGATTCCAGAAACGCCGGAACATTTAAAGGTAATCCTGCAGGGTCTATATTCGCTCAATTAGTGCGGAGGGATGAGGAGTCAGGCGTTGAAGATGTTTTAGAAGCCTTCGCCTTTTGCAGTCTCGCGTGCAACTGCCTCGTGTCAAATCCCAGGGATGAGAGCCGCTGCAAGTCCTCCGCCGCCAGCTCATATCGCTCTTGTTGCATGTACAACTCGATCCTGTCAACAAGAGCGGGCACCAAGTCGGGCTGGTCGCGCAGGGCGAGATTCAGATGCTTCATCGCCAGATCGTATTCGCCCAATTCCAGGTAAATGCGTCCCAATGCCCCATTGGACACAGCGAGATGTGGGTCCAGCTCCAGAGCAGCCGTATGCTCGGCGATCGCGCGATCAAATCGTTTCTGATGGTAGTACGCGAGCGCCAGGTTGAAGCGGGTGGCGCTGAAGATGGGGTTTGCGGTCTTCGATTCTTCCAGCGCACGGATCGCTTCGAGATACGATCCCTTTTTCAGGAAAGCCACGCCGAGGTTGTAAAGAACGCGGTAATTGCCGGGGTCGATTTCAAGAGCCTCGCGATACATGTCGATGGCCGGGTTCAGTTGTCCTTCATTTTCCAGTACGGCGCCGATTGCGAGGCGGGCATCTACACTCCTCGGGTTCACCAAGAGCGTTCGGGAGAAAAGGGACTGGGTGTCTCGCCAGTCGGTGTTGCGGCGGATCGTCAGTATCGTGAAGAGGATGATCAGGGCGATCATGGGCGTCAGTGCAAGGCGGCGGTAAGAAGGGCTCCCTTTGCCGGCCATTACAGTGACCGGATACATACAAGCGATTCCGATCAAAGCGGCGATCCCGATTGAGGGCGTGTGCATATACCTATCCACCAGCATCGCCGCCGTCGGGATTATGTTCGATGTCGGCAGGAACGTCATGAAGAACCACGCGAAACAGAAAGCGAGCGCGCGCTTCCCGCGGGCAAAAAGGGCAATCGTCATTACGACAACGGCGAGCAGCGCCAGGAACGGAATCCAGAAGCGTGCGTCTGCAAGAGAGGTGATGCGCAGGATCTCGTAATGCGTGCTCAGGTGATAGGGAACGAGCATGAGGCGAACGTAGCGCCAAACCACCAACGGCATGCTCAGCCAGACATGCCCCGCCACTGGCCGCCCGATTTCCTCAAGGCTTGCCAGGGCATCGCCGTGCTGCGGTCCCATTTGCGGCTGCAGGAAATTCAATCCGATGACGATCCCAACGAGCATGAAATGGGGAAGCAGCCATGCCGCCTTCCTTTTCCATTCAGCCGCATCCGGCCAGCCGTCTCTGCAAATTTGGACGAGCAGGATGCAAAGCGGGAGGGTTACCGCCGTCAGTTTCGAGAGAAGCGCTCCAGCGGCTGCCGCCAAAGAGGCGGCATAGAGTATCCTGTTTTTTCGCAGAGAGGACTCATCATAGAGCAGGATCGCGAGCAGGAAGAAAGCGAGCGAGAGGACGTCCTTTCGGGACGACATCCAGGCGACACTCTCCACATGGATCGGCATGACGGCGAAGATGGCGGCCGAAACGGCGGCGGTCCGGGCATCCATCACCCGGCGCAGCAGCAGCCACACGAGAACCACCGAAATCGAGTTCAAAATCGTGTTCGTTAGATGAAACCCGAACGGCTGTGGTCCCCACACCGCATAATCAATTGCATACGATAATGCGCGGAGCGGCTGATAGTTTCCCCTGAGTCTGGGAGTGAACATCCGCTTTATATTGTCGGCGGACAAGCTTCGGATTTGCTCGTTCGCCTGAATCAGATTCTGATCGTCATACCCGACGAAGTCGTTACTGAAGGTGTTCAGGTACGGCAGGACGGAAAGTATCAACAGAAAGGCGACTGTCTTTGCCGTAGTGCTCTTCATGTCAACAGCTCATCCTGTCTGGAGAGCCCCGTGTGCCTCTGTTTAAGACAAATTTCCGGATCATGCGCCACATTCCGCAGTGTTTCATTCGTGTCGTGTGCTGGAATCACGAGTGGACGGCAAGGTCGGCCGTTTTTCCGTATCGCAACCGCCACTGCTCCGCAACCAGTTCCCTGACTTCAAGATATGCTCTCACTTTGAGGAAGTGGATAACCAGCATATATACCGCCGCGCCGAGGGGCACTTGCACCGCGACCCGCAGCCAGTAATTTGATTCCGGCAGGGCAAGTCCCGCCAGAAAGACGGCTCCAGCCATGATGGCGGAGCAGAGGAAAATGGAGGCCACATTCGAAAGAACCTCTGTGGCTCGCATGCCTATCAGCCGGCCGACAATGGTCCAACTCGGATACCACAGGATGAAATATAAGGAAAAAGTCCATGCCGCGGCGACGCCGGCGGCTCCCCATCGCAGGCCGACAATGATCGAGAGGAACCTCACGATTCCCACGAGAATCTCCCAACGGAGCTGGATATCGGTTCTGCCCTGGGAGAGATAAATCCATCCGCTCGTCGTCAGTATCGAGCGGCCCATCGCCTCGACGCAAAAAATCTGGATGATGATGATTGCGGCCTCCCATTTCTGTCCAAAAACCGCCAGGGTGAACGGTCGGGCAATGACAAGCAGCCCCATCATCATCGGGAACGTAAGGAGGGCGATCGTGCGGTTTCCGCGGAGAAAGAACTGTTTAACCCGTCTCTTATCGTGTTGAATCGCGGAGAGCGCAGGGAACATTACCTTGTCCAGAACCCAGGAGCCCAGCACCAGCGGGAGTATTCTGAATTCGTAGGCTCGCCCATATATCCCGAGGGCTGCTGCACTGATGAATTTTCCGATGAGCAGATTATCGGCGTTCGAGGTCCAGTAATTGAGCACCCTGAAGCCGACGAGGTTGGCGCTGAATCCAAATAGCTCTCTGATTGCCTGTGTGTCCCATTCAAATTTCGGTCTCCATCGCGAAAGCCGCCACATGAGCAGGACCTGTATCGATGCCATGATCAAAAGGTTGGCCACAAGGCTCCACACTCCGAAACCCGTGAGCGCCATGCCGACTGCAATAAGGCCGGCGACGAAAACAGCCGCCACATTGATGATCGCCAACCGCCGGAAATCCATGCTCTTGTTCAGCAGGGCATGCTGCACTACTTTGAGAGAGCTGATCGCGAAAGAGAGCGCGACGACGGATGTAAGGGGGATGAGGGCCGGCTCGTTGTACAAACGGGCGATCAGCGGCGATGCGGCGATAAAAAGCACGGTGAATGCGAATCCCGTGACAACATTCAACCAGAAGACGGAATTGAGGTGTCGTTCTTCGATATCCTGGCGCTGAATAAGGGCAGAACCGAACCCGAATTCGTTTATCAGCACGGCAAACCCGGTGAATACGGTCACCATTCCGATGAGGCCGAAATCCTTCGGCGTCAGCAAACGCGCCAGCAGCACCGTTACCAGAAACCAGGCCGTCAACTGGCCGAATTGCATGAGGGCGCTCCAGATGACACCGGTTATGGTCTTCTGGCGAAGTCCATCGGATTCTCGCATACGGGCGGGAAAATCCTCTCTTAGTTGAGCCATGAGTCAGGTTTCAGCGCCGGCGCCTTTGTGGGTGGCCCTGCATGAGATGGTGGGCCGCAGTCCCGGGTGAAAAAATGCTCTTTGATAACGGCTTTTCCTTTACGGTCTACCGTCGTGTTCAGCGTGCCCTTCGTGCGACTCAAAGATTGCTTCTCAGTCCGCATGCGGTTTGTTTACTCCCGTCGTTTGATCGCAGATTTCGGCGACCCGCTTGGCCGAGTTCTCCCATGTGTAGTCTGCGACCTTTGCGGGAGCGTTTTCGCGCTGAGCGAGGCGGCCATCCATGTCTGCAAGCACGCTCAGCAGCGCCGATGCGAGCGCCTGTGGATTGGACGGTTCAACCAATGTCAGCAGGCCGTCTTTGCGGAGATTATCGATTCCGGGAATATCCGAGCAGACAACCGGTTTCCCGCACGCGAGATATTCGTAAATCTTTATCGGGCAATTCGGAATGTCGCGGGTGTACGGCGCCACGCAGACATCGGCTACATTGATGTAGTGCGCCAGCGACGGGTACGGAACTTGTCCTACAAACTTGAATTTATCAGCAACCTTCAGTTCTTCCGCGAGTTTCAGACACGTATCATAGGTGGGGCCCCTGCCGATGATCATGAACCTCACCGCAGGGTTTTTCTCCACGACAGCCGGCGCGCATCTCACCAGATACTCGACTCCCTGCCAGAGCGACAGGTTCCCGACATAGGCAATGATATCGTCGCTCTCATCGAATCCCAGGCGCGCCCTCAGGTCAAATACCTCTTTGTAATCAAGAAACGGGTGAAACAGCTTCCTGTTGACGCCGTTATTGACCGTGATGAACTTATCCGCGAGCTGAGGGTAGCGCTTGCAATAGAAGTTTCTGATCGAATCGGTCACGCAGATGACCGAGTGCGCATTGATGAATGCCAGTTTGTCCAGTGTCTCCAACAGCTTCACATACATCCAATTGAGAAAATAGTCGCCATGCATCTTCCGCTGTTCGCTTGTAAGACCATTCACCTCATATACGATCGGCTTGCGCAGGAATCTCGAAGGCAGGAACGCCAGCAGCATCGAGAAGCGATCCCGTGTATACAAAAGATCTGACTTCCCAAGATACCGGAGGATAAAATATGCGCCGCGCATCATCGAGAGCAGCAACTGGAGCAGCCTCATGAAATCGCCTGGAGGCTTGGGTGATCTGCTCACGCAGTGGAACAGCGGGTCCTTCCAACCCTTGTGGTTTCCGCTGCGCCTTGCAACCAGGCGCACACGATATCCCATGCGCCGCAAGTTAGCTGTCAATTCGCCAACGTGTGTGCTGTCTCCCTGGTAAACCCCCATGTCCACCGTGAGCGCGAGGAACAGTACGTTCAATCGTTCTCCTTGAACCGCGCTCATTGCCGAGCCAAAATTCTCTCGTACAGATTCAGCAGCTTGTCGACGTTCAAATTCCATTGGGCCCTCTGTTGAACAATCCGAGTATTGATTTCGCGTGCCGTTTTCCTCAGATCGGGCTGCGTCAGGCACAGTTCCAGCTTATCCGCCAGCGCTTCTGCATTTCCGGGAGCGAAAAGAAAACCGTTTCTCCCATCATGTATCCATTCCCGGTTGGCGGGAATATCCGCGACAACAGGCACGGCGCCACATGCCATTGCCTCCAAGAGCGATACGGAAGCGCCATCGGAGAGCGCGGTCGAAACGTACGCCGCCGTTTTCCGCAGATACTTCGGCATCTGCTCGTGAGGGATCTCGCCAAGAAACGTCAACTTCCCGGAGACGCCCAGTTTCTCGGCGAGCTGGGAAAGCGCTTCCCGCTGCGGGCCTTTGCCGGCTATGCAGATGCTTGCTTCCGGCACTCTCTGCAGGATGAGAGGGGTCGCCCGTACCAGCAGTTCGAGGTCATAAATGGGATACAGGCTTCGGTTGCTGAATATGAGCGTTTCGGTCGCGCACGCCTCCGCGCCTTCGCCGTTCGGTGTGAAAGATTCAGTCGGCACGCTCATCGGGAACGCAAGGATGTCATCGCGCCGGACATCGAGGTTCCGGATTTCGGCGGTCACGTGCTCGGCGACCGACGTGACTGCGTCCGCACGCTCCAAAACATGCCGCGCTATCCTTCTGAGAAGAAAGCTCCTCTTTGGCATGACAAGGATATCCGAGCCGTGCGCGGTTACCACGACGGGTTTCCGGGTGAGTCTTCCGGCGATGAGCGCAATCAAGCCTGCCGGCATAACCCAATGAGCATGGATCAGGTCGCACTTTTGCGATTGACGCGCCGCTTTGATGATGCCGGAGACCATGTATCCTGTCAGGCGGAAGACCGGCATCCTGTCATATTCGACCAGCAATTTTCCACCGAGGAATGAGGAGAATCGAAAAACTTCGACCGCCTCTTCTCGCTCGTGGCGGCGGCTCTCGGCGTACACTTTCGGGGCAACGACGGCGACCGTCCAGTTTCTCTGAGAGAGCAGTCGTGCGAGGTCGCGCATGAATACGGCGCGGCTGGATTCCGGGAAATCGGGATACGTGTTGGTGATGAGGCAAACTGAGCGGCTTTGGCGCCTGGATTCTTCCACGTCAGAGCGTTCCGTCCGTAATCTTTCGCTCCAGCCTCCGGTTCTCCATCTGGACCCGATAGATCTCCTTTCGGAGTTGAGCGATCTGGGTGCCGATGAGACCAAGCGATACAAACTGCAATCCTCCAATGATCAGGATGATCAGCAGCGTCATGAGGGGGCGATCGGGATTCAAAGACCCTCGCGAAAACTCGGCCAGCAGATACAGCCCGATAACAAGGGCGCCCGCCAAAAACACCAATCCGATCAGCCCCAGCAGAAAAAGCGGTTTTTCGAAATATGAAAAAGCGAGATGCGAGGCGGCGGTTTTGCCGAATTTGAACTTTGATTTCCCGCTTCCTCGCGATCTCAGTACTGCAGGAATTTCCTTCACCCGATATCCGAGCGCCAGCGCCTTTGAAAGGATCTCGAGGTGGATCTGTTTGCCGTCTGACTCGAGTTCCAACGAATCGATAACCTCCCGCCGATATGCCCTGAACATCTGCGTCACCATCTTGAAACCGCCGGGGATCACGAAGCTGAGAATGAAGTTTCCCATGCGGCTGATCATCAGGCGAATAGGGGCAACGCCCACGGCCCGACCGCCTTCCGCGTAGGAGGAAGCCAGCACCATATCAGCGGCGCCTTCCTCGAGCACCCTTAGCATTTGGGGCATGAGCGAGGCGTCCCAGCTCAGGTCCGATTCGATGGTGATGATATATCGTCCGCGCGCCGCGGCAAAGCCGGTCCTCAGCGCTTTTCCCCGGCCGCGATTGGGCCGGTACGACAGCAGCTTAACATGCGAGCGCTCTCGCGCGATCTGTTCGGCAATCTGTTGAGTCTTGTCAGTCGAGCCGTCGTTTACCAGAATAAGCTCCCACGCGATTCCAACTCCGGCCATAACCGTATCTATCGTATCGACGGTTGCCGCAATATTCGATTCCTCATTGAACATGGGGGAGACAACACTGCAATAGATGCCGCCGTCCGATGCGCGTTCGTTCACGGCTTTTTCCGCCGGGGACTGAGATTTGACATCTGCGTGCATTACTACATCTTCTTTCGAAAGAGGTAAAAGTCGAATCCCGCCTCTTTCCATTTGGCTGAATCGAGGCAGTTTCTGGTATCAATGACCACGCGCTTGCGCATCTTCTTGCCAATGACGTGTGGATCGAGATATTTGAACTCTTTGTGGTCGGTGAGGAGTAAAATCGCGTCGGCGCCGGTAACCGACTGTTCAAGGCTGTCGAGCTCGCAGGTGAAGTTGCGGACATGAAAATCGAACACGCCAAGTCTGTAATTTTTGCTTTGCAGATCGGCAATAATATGTAACGCCGGCGTCTCGCGCGTATCATCCACGTTTCCCTTGTAGGCGACCCCCCAAATGCTTATCTTGGCGCCGTTGTTCCCGCCGACAATATCCTCAACGATGGCAGCGATGCGGTCGGGAGCCGAATCGTTTATTTTGCGCGCGTACCGGATCAGGTTGCCTGCGTCTTTCGATCTTTCCACGATGAACCAGGGATCGACAGGGATGCAGTGGCCGCCCACCCCGGGACCCGGCTGGTGGACTTTCACGCGCGAGTGACGGTTCGCGAGCGACACGATTTCAAAGATATCGGCGCCGTTCTCGGCGGCCAATTGGGCCAGTTCATTGGCAAGGGCTATGTTGACGTCGCGGAACGTGTTCTCGGTCAGTTTGACCATTTCGGCGGTGGTGGCGTCGGTCAGAAAGATCTCACCTTCAACAAACGCTTTGTAAAGATCCCTCGCCTTTTCGGCGCACGGTTTCGTTATGCCGCCGACCACCCGGTCATTTGTGACGAGTTCGCTGAACACGTTGCCCGGCAGCACGCGCTCCGGGCTGTGGGCCACATGGAAATCCACGCCCGGCTTGAGCTTCGACTCGGCAAGAATCGTGCAGAGCATTCCGGCGGTCGTGCCCGGCGGAACGGTTGATTCGAGGATCACAAGATTTTGCGGAGCGAGGACGGGCGCTATCGAGCGGCCCGCTTTTTCTACGCAGGTCAAATCGGCGCGTTTGTCGGAGGTCAACGGAGTCGGAACAGAGATAATGAAAACATCGGCCGGTTCGACGGTGGGCCGCGTCACCAGGTTTTGGCTGTTGATGGCTGCCTGAAGCATTGTCTTCAGGCCGGCTTCCTCGATATGGACTTCTCCCTTGCCGATCGCCTCGACCAGGCCGGGCTTCACATCGACACCGACGACTTTGTGGCCTTGCACTGCAAACATGCATGCCGTCGGCAGTCCCACGTAGCCGAGACCGAGCACGCATATTTTCTTTGGCATGGTTCCTTCTTTTTCCGGAAAGGAATCAAAAAGAATCGGCGGGGGTTGTGATGCTGCACCGCAGCCCGAGCCACCGCCGTCACCCGTCGCAGACCTGCTCCCTTACGACTTGGAAATCAACATCAAGAATGCGAGAAATCAGCATTCCAAGAATAGGTTTTGGTTGAATATTATCATATCAAAGTTGCTCATGTCAAGGACTTGGAGAGATCTCAGCGGAAGCTCACTCCAACAGGCGGAGGAAATTATGCGTGCTCGATGATGGCTTGACTTTTAGCGGATATTTACGCTAATGTTGATCTGAGTCCAGCAGCAGGAAAATTCAAGAAATAATCTGCTACCTCCCGTACCGGATCATGTTTCATCCTGTTTATCAGGAATCGGGTATTGATGTGTTTTTGGTTAAATCCTACTTTCTCTTTCTTTTTTAGAACAATCCGCTATTTCTCCGGCCGGCAAACTGTATCATGATCGTTCCTCCCGTACAAAAATCCGGAAAGATCATGTTGCTGAAGAAGGCGCTGCGGCAAGATACTGTTGCGCTCGCAATTCATGCCGCCCTCTGTATATTTGCCGCTTTTCTATGGGGAAAACTGGCGCTTGTGGATGCCCCTTTCGTTTATCATCCGGATGAGCCGGATGTTGTAGCTCGGTCGGTCCACATGATCCTGTCGGGCGACCTGAATCCGCACTGGTTCCATTATCCTTCGCTTCTGTTTTATATCAATGCAGCCGCCTACAGACTGCTGGACCTCTTTATCGGCCTGCCGCTCGAGCACGGCCTCGCCATGGGAGTCCGCGGCATCGATCCAAACGCGTTCGTTCTGTATCAATGGGGACGCTTCATCACCGTCTGCTTTTCTCTCGGAACCCTGTTTCTGCTGCTGCGCTTGACATCGCGGCTTACGACGCCGCTGCTGGCCTGCGTCGCGGGCTTCACTTTTGTTGGAAGCAAGCTGGTTGTTGAAAATGCCGCGAGCATTACCGTGGATATGCCGGTGACATTCTTCGCGCTTGCGTCGCTCTTCATGATGGTCAAATTTGCGGATAGCAAAGAAGGCGGACAGCCGAAAGAGCGATATTTCTGGGCTGCAATGGTACTGGGCGGCCTGGCTGCGGGCGTAAAATATAATGGAGCGGCCGTTCTTTTTGCGGCTCCAATTCTGCTGTGGATTGTGAAAACGCCGTTTTCGAAGAGTTTCCGGCTGCTTGCGCTTGGGGCTCTGCTTTCCATTTGCGTCTTTTTCGCAACCACTCCTTACGCTCTGCTCGATATGAAAACATTTCTGGATCCTCATATCGGCATGATCTACGATTTTCGCCATTACTCGTCAGGTCATCCGGGAGCGGATGAGGGGATTACCTTTTTCAAGGTGACAAGTGATCTGTTCAAGCAACATTCTGTTCTGGTCATATTTGCCTTGGTGTCGCCTGCGTCGTTCAAACAGAAGAACTTCCGCAATTCGCTTGCGCTGATGGGTTTTTGTCTTATCCTGTTTCTCGGGATGGTCAGTATGGCCAGAGTGTACTTCAGCCGCAATATTCTCATGGCGATTCCAATCGCGGATTGTCTGGTGGTAGTCGGGCTCGGGGCGATTCTTAATTGGATATCATCAAGAAGAGGCGAGCGGGGGAGGGCTTCATCAACATATCTTTCTGCTCTTGCTGTTCTGATGGCGGGGGCCATGGCACTATATTCCGCCTTTGCAATCTTGCGGGAGCAAGAGCTGCCGGATACCCGAACAGAAGCCTATGAATGGCTTGTTGAAAATGTTCCCGCAAGCAGCCGCATTTTGTACGAGGCGTACTGCCCTCAACTTTACTATTCGGGCAAACTTGACGCGGGCTATGTGTGGACTGTATCTGATTTGTCAATTAGACAGATTCGAAAAGATTACGACCTTATCGTCATCAGCGAGATGCAGTGGGCAAGATATCAGGATCAGCGCTTCAAGACGTACCAGTACGTTTTCGATCTTCCACTCCTGAAAGAATGGATTTCCGACAGAGGCAAGAATCGCGGACCAACCCTGCGCGTGTACTCGACCGGGAGGAGCGGTTATGCCAACCGATGAAGACGCCGGCAGGAAGGGCTGTTATCGTGCCGGTCTCTAATGAAAAGAAACAAAGCTCGTCAATTCAGATGATCGCAGAGCAGCGTCTTCAACTGCCGCCAAGGCGTTTTTTTCATACCGGCGAGAACCGCCTTTTCCTCCTCGGGTTGGCGTCGGCAGGTCTCCTTCTTGTCTTGATTGCGCTTCCCTTGTTCAGGGGAACCGTGTACGAGTTCGATGACCTCAACAACTACCACCTCCCTTTTCGCTATTTTTATGCGCAGTGTCTGAAAGCGGGCGACAACTTCACGTGGGTCCCCAGCGTCTATTGCGGATATTATCTGCATGGTGAAGGACAGGTGGGTATGTTTCACCCGCTTCATCTCCTTCTTTACCGGTTTCTGCCCCTCGACATCGCGTACAATCTGGAGCTGTTCCTCAGTTATCCGTTCATGCTGGCCGGAATGTTTTTCTTCCTGCGCCGCTGGAACCTGCCGCGCGACGCCTCGATGCTCGGGGCTCTTGTTTTCGCCTTCTCCGGGTTTACCGTATTGCATTATGTCCATATGAACGTTGTCGCGGTCGCCTCACATATCCCATGGATGCTGCTGGCAATTGACATGGTGGTGCGAAGCCCCAGTACCCGAAAGAGGAGCGTTTTCGCGTTCGGATTAGCGCTGCTGACGGGTTCCCAACTGCTGCTGGGAAATCCGCAGGCATTCTGGTACTCTTCGCTAACTGAGGTACTGTATGCGCTCTTATTGATTCGGCCGTGGAACGATATTCCGGCTTATGTAAGGCTTGGGACGGCGAAGGCATTGGGCGCGGCAATAGGAGCGATTCAGGTGCTGGCGCATAGGGAGGGCGTCGCGGCTTCATTCAGAGATATTCCCTCACTGGACTTTCTCATGTGGCCGTCGGTTCGCCCCGTTCATCTCCTTCAGATAGCGGCGCCTTATTTTTTCAATGAATCCGTTTTCGAATACATCGGGTACGGTTTGAAGGCCTACAACGGCGCGGTGCCCCTGGTTCTCGTCGTTTTCCTTCTCCTTCGTCTGCCGCAAGTGGGGCCTCTCAAAAAGCTGGCGGCCGGAGTTTTGTTTCTCAACCTCGTCTCGATCCTAATGGCCATGGGGAAATACGGATATGTTTACCGTTTGCAGACATTTCTGCCGATTGTCGGACTCTTCCGCGAGCCGAACAGATATATTCTCCTGTTTCATTTGACTATGTCGATTGGCGCCGCAATCGCCTTCGCCACGGTATCGGCGCTTGTGCGGGATGGCGGAAGGACACCGTGGCGGGCCCTCTCACCGCTTTTGTTAGTGCCGCTGGTTTCCATCTTGCCTTACTTGCTCGCGCTCATCGGAAGAACCGTCGATTCTCCCAGCCTTCTTCAATATTTTGTTCTCGGGATGAGCGCGAAAATAAACATGCTTATTGCAGGACCGCTGATCATGATTTCGGCCACGGCGCTCGTGTTGTTGGCGGCGCGCGGAAAGGATATCGCGATCTTCGGATTGATCCTGCTGGCGGCTGTTGATCTGCTGTTCTACGGCGTGAATTCCACAATCGGGAGCGACGGGATTCGCCCTATTGATAATATCCTCAAATCATTTCCCACTCCTGGCGCTAACCCGGGGCAGTACCGGGTTCAGTCGGACGATGTCATCCTTATTATGAAGGGACTGAATCTCGCCGACGGGTACGCCGGCTTACCGCCGAAACGAGAGCTCCAACCTCTCGACAAGAGTCGATTGAGGCTAGCAGGCGCGCAATGGATCATGAGCAAAACCCCGAAATATTCCGGGGGGAGGTCTTTCGGCATGACTCTTCCCAAACCTCTCCCGCGGGTAAGGCTGGTGACAAAAGCGGTCGTAAGCGAGAACATACAGCAGGATATCGACAAGATCGACATTGCCTCAACGGCTCTGGTCGACCACGACATCGGCTTGCAGGAAGGATCGCCCGGTTCCGCGACTATTATTTCTGACAGGCCGGGTAGAATCAGCATTGCCGCACAGTCAAACAACAAACAGCTCCTCGTGCTGTCCGAGAGTTATCATCGCGGATGGCAGGCGAAAGTTGACGGAAAGCGCCTTCCTGTTCTGCGGGTTTACGGCGATTTCATGGGATGCATCGTCGATGACGGAAATCACGTGGTGGACTTTGTATTCCGCCCCAAAAGCCTGATAATCGGCGCGTGGGTGTCACTTACCGGCATAACTGCTGCGCTCCTTCTTTTCCTCATCTCCCTGAGAGGTACCCGCCCCTCCAAGTAAGAGCGAAAATATGGAAAATATGGGGACAGAGAGACTGTCCGACGGTTATCATTTTAAGAGCAGCTTCTTTAAGTAAGAACTTCTTTTCATGGGTAGTCAAGTTGCGAACACTAA
>QZKU01000133.1 GCA_003598085.1 Candidatus Abyssobacteria bacterium SURF_5 | reverse complement strand
CATAACGCTGATGCTCAATTTCCCTCAGCATGCAATGCCTTAACAGGTCTGAGCGTCTTGAAAAACATAATTATGGGACAGCCTCTTAGTCCCCCTTTTATAACGGGGGAGTGAGGCGGCGAGGGGCGGAAGAGAGAAGGCGAAAGCAAGACGCTATGCATGAGGAAATATATATAAACCGGTTGATGGATCTGCTTGGGCGGTTGCTGAAAGATCAGCGGGCGGAAATCGACGCGGCCGTGGATATCATTGCGAACGCGTTGATGAATGACGGCGTGATTCACCTGTTCGGGACCGGCCATTCGAGCCTGATCGCGCAGGAAGCGTTCATGCGGGCGGGCGGTCTGCTGCCGGTCAACGCGATTCTCGATGAGCGCATTCTGCTGAGCGGCGGCTCGTTGAACAGCACGATCAACGAGAAGCAGGAAGGCCTCGCGGCCGAGATTCTGTCGGGACATCAGGTGAGATCGACCGATGCCGGCATCGTGATCTCGAATTCCGGCAGAAACGCCGCGCCGGTGGAGATGGCGCTCGAGATGAAGAAAGCGGGAATCCGCGTGATCGCCATCACGAGCATCGTTCATTCCGAATCGGTGGCGTCGGCGGCGCCGGGCGGCAAGAAACTGATGGACGTCGCCGATGTGGTCCTTGATAATTACGCGCCCTATGGAGACGCAGTGGTCAGGATTCCGGAATTGGACAGCGCAATGGGAGCGGCTTCAACCGTGACGGGGGCCGCGTTGATCAATTCCATTTTCATTCTCGCGGCCGAAAAGATGTTGTCCAAGGGATCGCGCCCGCTCGCGCTGCCGAGCGGGAACATGGCCGATGCGGATTACACCCGAATCCAGGCCGCGATGGCGGAGCTGGCCGGCCGCATCAAATATATATAAGGGGATCATAATCGTGGCAAGAGGAGATGTTCTTTTCAAAAACGGCGCCGTTGTGCTCGCCGATACGGTGCTGTTCAAGAGCGACGTTCTGGTGAAGGAAGGCAAAATTGCGGAGGTGGGGACCGATCTGCGCGTGCCGCGAGGGGCGGAGGTGATCGATTCGACAGGTCACCACATTTCTCCCGGATTCATCGACATCCACATTCATGGCGCGGCCGGTCACATGTTCGAGTTTTCCGACGCCGAAGGCTACGGCGCAATCGCCTCCACGATTGCCCGGCACGGCACGACCGGCTTTCTTGCCACCCTTGCGGTGCTCCCGCATGAGGGAACGCTTTCCGCAGTGAAGACAGCGATGGAGTTCGCGCGCGCTGACGAAGGCAACGGCGCGAAGTGCGTAGGCATCCATCTGGAGGGACCCTACCTGAGTCCGGAGATGCCCGGCGCGCAGAACGTGATGGCGATGCGCGGGGCCGACATCCGAGAAGCAAACGAATATCTTCGCGCCGCGGATGGCATGATCAAATTGATGACGCTCGCGCCCGAAATCGAGGGGGCGCTCGAATTGATTGCGGAATTGCGCAGAAGGGGCGTTGTCTCGGCGGCGGGACACAGCAACGCCACGTTCGAGCAGATGCGGCAGGCGGTGCAGGCGGGCTTGACGCATACCTCGCACACGTATAACGCGATGCGCCCGCTGCATCACCGCGAGCCCGGCACGGTCGGCGCGGCACTGGTGATGGACCTGCTCTCGAGCGAGTTGATCGCCGACGGACATCATGTCGCTCCCGCGGCGGCGGACGTGCTGCTGCGGTGCAAACCGAGAGACAAGGTCGTATTGATCACCGATGCGGTCGCGGCGCTGGGACTGCCCGAGGGCGACCACGATTTTCTCGGGATGCCGGTCGCGGTGAAGGGCGGCGCGGTCCGGCTGAAGGGCTCTCAGAATCTGGCGGGCAGCGTGCTCACGCAGGACGTCGCGATTCGCAATCTTTTCACGTGGTTCCCGAAGATTCCGCTGAGGGAGATATTTCTGATGGCGTCTCTGAATCCGGCGAAGGCGATCGGCATCGAGCAGCGCAAAGGACAGATAGCCGAAGGAAAGGATGCCGACATCATTCTGGTTGACGAGCACTTCGAGGTTTCGCTGACCATGGTGGAAGGCAGGATCGTCTACAGGCGGCAATGAGCCGCGGGCAAATGCAAGAGGCAATGCAGGCGTTGGGTGTTTTGATCCGCAAATATGTTCCCGATGATCGGGCGGCGGTGCGCAGCATCTGTTACGAGACCGGCCTCATGGGCGACTCGATGGAGCCGTACTTCGGGTGTCGAGATCTTTTCGCCGATTACTGGATGAATTATTATACCGATTTCGAGCCGGAATCGGCTTTCGTGGCCGAGGCGGACGGGGCGGTTGTCGGCTACCTCGTCGGCTGTAAAACCACGACTGTTCAACAGGAAGTGCAGAGTACAGTCATCATTCCGCGCATTCGCCGGAAGCTGTTCACGTTGGGGTACAAGATCGACATGCGCTTCTTCCGGTTCATGTACCGTTACCTGAGAAGCGGCTGGCGCCATGAATTTATCGAAGAACCGATAACGGATTATCCGGCTCATCTGCACATGAATTTGATCAAAGGATACAGGAGCATGGGTATCGGTTCGCTGTTGATCGCGGCATATCTGGAATATCTGAAGAGCAATAGCGTGTCCGGCATCCACCTCGGAACAACCACGTATAATAAGCTGGCGGTCCCGTTCTACAAGAAATGGGGGTTTCGGCTGGTGTCCCGGCATCCGTTCACGATGTATGACGGGATAATTCCGGAAAAGATAGATGTTTTGTTCTTTGTGCGCGACCTGACGGAGGCGATCCAAACGGAAGGAAAGGAAACGGAATCATGATCCAGCGCAGGTACAACCTGAACTATTCACTCGCGACAGCGGTGGGCGCGATAGTGCTTGTCATCGTGCTGGGCGCGCTGATGAAGCAGTATCACATATTGGCGCCGGCCAATGTCGCAGCGTTTCAATTCGTGAAATCGATCCAGTCTCTTCCGTTGACGATCGTGATGACCGTCATCACGTGGTTCGGCGACGCGATGGGCCTGATGATTTTCATCAGCGTGGTCTTCTGGCTCGGGTATGCGACCGAGATCGTCATTTTCATGCTGATGGTCATGTTCGGGTCCGCTATCAGCGAACATTTGAAAGAGGCCTTCGATCTGCATCGGCCGGTGTCGTCCGAGATTCCGGTCATCGGGAAAGCGAAAGGGTACGGCTATCCCAGCGGGCACAGCCAATCCGGTATGTACTACGCGTGGCTGCTCTACGCGTTCATCGGAAAGTATTGGCCGCTGTGCCTGATTCCTGCGCTCGTGCTTGCGTTCAGCCGCATCTATCTCGGCGTCCATTATTTTTCGGATACGGTGGGCGGTCTCCTTCTCGGCTTCGGCATTGTTGCCGGCGCAATGGGAACTTACAGCCACCTGGGCGGACTGGAGCATTTTCAGAATTCAGTCCGGCAATCCCCCATCGCGAGAACGATAGTCGCGATAGCGCTGTCCGTAGTGTACCTGTTTGTGGCGTGGGGGCAGGCTGACGCTTTCAAATACGGAGGGTTCCTGCTCGGCTTCTTCCTCATTTACCCGGCGCTCGGTTTCCGCTGGCGCGCACGAAATCCTTTTTTCGCGGTGATTGCTTCGGTGATCGGCCTTGCGGTTCTTCTTGCGATTCAGGTGTTTGGCGCCATGAAGCTGCCGGACACGAATTTCGTCGATTACCTGACCTATTTTGTGCAAGGCATCGTTTTGGCGGTTTCGCCGCTGGTCTTTCTGAAGATGAGGCTGCTGCGGCGGATCAATGAAGAACAGAAGACAGGGGAATCTCCGGAGCCTTCCGAGAAGGAGAAAGTCGAGCAGCCGACCGAGGTGTGAGGAAGACAGTCCAAGGTTCAAAGCATGCCCCGGACCCTGATCCGGGGTTCAAAGTTCAAGGTTGGAGGCAAGAAATATAAAGTCAGGTAACAGTCTACAGTCTACAGTCTTCCCGCGGGACGGGGGATGCCTGTGCTGCCTGGAAAAGACAGTTCAAGGTTCAAAGTTCAAAGTTCAAGGTTGGAAGCAAGAAATCTACGGATAAATTAATCTTGAAAAAGAAGCAGGCAGGATGCCTGCGCTACGAGGCACCTGTGCCACTGCGGCGGAATGCTTCCGGAAGAAGAGGGATTGCCTTTTCGATGATTTTATTGAGATCGTCATTTGGATCGATCTCCACCCACACGACATTTTCCTTTCGGAACCACGTCATCTGGCGTTTGGCGTAGCGGCGCGAGTTGCGTTTGATGAGGTCAATCGCTTCCTCGAGCGACGCTCGGTTCTCGAGATAGTCAATCAGTTCAACGTATCCGAGCGGGCGCAGCCGTCGCAGCGATTCGCCGTATCCCTGCTCCAGTAATCTGCTCACCTCCGCAACCAGTCCCCGCTCGATCATCTCGTCGATGCGCTTTTCGATGCGGCGATAAAGGTCTTGCCGCGGGCGAGACAATCCCAGCATGAATGCGTCGCGCGGCTGCTGAACGGCCTTGTGCCGGTGATGCCATTCGGAAAAGGGAAGCCCCGTCAGCTCGAAGACCTCGAGCGCGCGCACGATGCGGCGCAGATCGGTTGGAGCGGCCACGTGCGCATATTCGGCGTCAACCGATTGAAGCCTCTCATACAAGATCGCGACTCCGCGCTCCTCCGCCTCCCGCTTCAGACGAGTCCTGACGGAAGCCGACGCGGGCGGCGCGGGGAAAATCCCTTTGAGCAGTATCCTGATGTAGAGGCCGGAGCCGCCTACGACAACGGGCAGCTTGTTTTCGGCGAGAAGGCGATCGACGATTGCGCCGGCCTCGCGCTCGTATCGAGCGGCGCTGTAGGGCTCGGAAATGCTGACGACATCGACCATGTGATGCGGCACGCGGGCGCGCAAATCGGGTGGAGGCTTGTCGGCGCCGATGTCGAGCTCGCGATAGACTTGCATCGAATCGGCTGAGATCACTTCCCCATTAAGCAGCTCCGCCAGGCGCGCACCGATCAATGTTTTTCCGGCCGCGGTGGGACCGCATACGACGAGCAGGTCGGGCATCGCTTTATCCCTTGCGCCCGAACGCGCGCGCGATCTGCGACTCGGTCAGCCTGAGAACGAGCGGGCGCCCGTGCAGGCAGGTTGCCGGCTGCGGGATGCGCTTGAGGCCTTCGAGCAACATCTCGGCTTCGCTGTCGCTGAGCGGGTCGCCCGACTTGATCGAGTTTTTGCAGGCGGAGATCGTCATGAGACGGCGCAGTATCTCGCGCGGCGCTTTCAGCTTGAGGCCGAGGTACAGCTCGTCGACGCCGTCGCGCACGATCTCGACAACGCGCTGCTCCTTATGAGCGAATGAGAGCGCCGTCACCGCGAAAGAGCGTGGGCCGAACGGCTCGATGGCGATGCCGATCTGCGCGAACAGATCGAGATGCGCGGTCAGAATCTCCGCGCGGTCGGGGGGCAACTCGATCGGAAGCGGAATCAGCATCTGCTGAATCAGGGCCGGCATGCGCCCCGAACGCTCGACCAGTTCCTGGTACAGCATCCGTTCGTGCAGGGCGTGCTGGTCGATGATCAGCAGGTCCTCTCCCTGCACGCACAGCAGGTAAGCGTTGAACACCTGCTTGACGAATCGGGCATCGGTCGGGACCGGCGAGAAATCGGCCGTCGGCCGGGTGACCGGGACGACGGGCGCAGCGGCCGAAGGAAAATCTTTCTCTATTTCGGGCGGCGCCGCCGTGAAATTGTCATCGATCCTGATGCGTTGAAACAGCGGCTCCTCGCGGCGCGGCGCAGCATCGTCGGGCCGCGGCAGAGAGATCGTCGCCGACTGCTCGCTTCGTTGTGCGCCGCCTCTCCCGAATGCCGACGAAAAGGTTTTGAGCAGTTGCTCCGAAATCAGATTGGGATCGGAGAAGCGAACCTCCCGTTTCGTCGGATGGATGTTGACATCGACAAGAGCGGGGTCGATCTCGATAAAGATAAAGGCGACGGGAAAGCGGTCGCTCATCACGAAGCCGCGATACGCATCCGACAACGCTTTGGTCAAGAGCCTGTTGGAGATCGGCCTGCGGTTCAGGAAAAAGAACTGGTGATCGCGATTCGAGCGGGTGAGCGCGGGCGTGCCGAGGTAAGCGGTTATCGAGAGATCGTTATGCGCCGCCTCTCCGTATTTCATGTGCACGAGGAAATCGTTTCCCCAAACGAGCGCGAGCCGGTCGGCGATCGTGCGAGCCGGCGGAAGATTCAGCATCTCGCGCTCGCCGTTGACCAGGCGAAAATTTATCTGAGGTTGAGCGAGCGCCTGGCGCTGCAGGATATTCAGGATATGACTGTATTCGGTGGCGGCGGACTTCATGAACTTCTGCCGGGCGGGCGTATTGAAAAAAAGTTGGCGGACGGTCATTTGCGTTCCGGCCGGCGCGCCCTTTTCGCTGACGCTGTGGATGACGCCGCCCTCGATGACGATGCGTGTTCCCGAGATGCTGTCGTGAGCGCGCGTGATGATTTCCATTTTGGATACGGCCGCGATGCTCGGGATCGCCTCGCCGCGGAATCCGAACGTGCGAATGGCGTAAAGATCGTCGGCGCTCGAGATCTTGCTCGTGGCGTGCCGTTCGAGACAGAGAAGCGCGTCGTCGGAAGACATCCCGCAACCGTCGTCGATCACGCGGATCATCGTTTTGCCGCCGCCCATCAGCTCGATCGAGATTTTCTTTGCGCCCGCATCGATCGAGTTCTCGACGAGCTCTTTCAGCACCGACGACGGCCGCTCGATGATTTCGCCGGCGGCGATTTTATTTGCAGTGTCTTCGGAAAGAATATTTATTGTCGGCATGGATAGCGAACGACCAAATTTCTTTTAATCAAACGTTTTCTTTTGCTGCACGGGTATCTTAACACAGGCTGTGGGGCTGTTCAAGAAAACGGGACGGCGGGTTTTGTGGCGACAATTTCGATTTGACCGTGGCAGGAACTCTGAAGTGGGCACTTGGGGCCAGTGGATGATACTACTTCTTCTTCTTTGCGGTCTTTTTCGTAGCTTTCTTTGCGGGTTTCTTCTTGGCGGCCTTTTTAGTCGCCTTTTTCTTTTCGGCCATATAGTTTCCTCCCCATGGCAAGTTCTTACTTCGTGCTAACGGGAATCATGGGTCAATGGATCTACTGGCCCCAAGTGTCATGCAGAATTATACCACGACATATGGTAGCTGTCAAGTCCTAAAGCCACATTATCTAGAAAAAACTTTTCCGACCTATTATGGCGAGATTCGGATGGCCCATTTTGGTCCAAAAACGCGCTGTGATTTTTATCATATGCGGGTAGTTATTGTTCAGGATATAATAGTCATATCCTTCCGCTAATGTGATTGCAGTTGTGAAAGGAGAGAAAGATGAGGAGCGTGTTGCAATGTTTCGGTCCGTTTCGAAAAATCATTTCACTTATTATTTTCTTCGTGATCCCGCCGCTCTTGTATCAGGCCGCGGCGTCCGCCGACGAACGATTCGAAGACCAGTCGCAGGAAACAAAGAAATGCATCGTGTGCCATGAGGAGGCCGGCGTCGCGCCGGTGATCGTGCATCAGTGGGAATCGAGCGCGCATGCGGCCAACGGCGTTGGCTGTTACGAGTGTCATCAGGCGGCAGAGGGCGAGGCGGATGCATTCAATCATTACGATACGATCATCTCGACGATAGTTTCACCGAAAGACTGCGGCCAATGTCATTCGCAGGAGACGGCGGAATTCGATGCGAGCCATCATGCGCGCGCGGGAGAAATACTTGGCTCGCTCGACAACGTGCTCGGCGACGTGGTCGAGGGCGAGCCTGCGGCGAATTCAGGGTGCAAGCAGTGTCACGGCTCGCACGTGAAGATGCTGGCGAACGGGAAGCTTGATCCCGCGACGTGGCCCAATACGGGCATCGGCCGCATCAATCCGGATGGAAGCAAAGGCTCATGCGCCGCGTGCCATTCGCGGCATTCGTTTTCTCCGATGCTGGCGCGCCAGCCTGAGAACTGCGGCAAATGTCATCTCGGGCCGGACCATCCGCAATATGAAATCTACACTGAATCGAAGCACGGCATCGCGTTCCGCGCGATGATCGACGACATGAACCTCAAGAGCGACAGTTGGGTTCTCGGCAAAGATTATTTTGCGGCGCCGACGTGTGCGTCGTGCCATATGAGCGCGACAAAGGACATGCCGCTGACGCATGACGTCGGCACGCGGATCAGTTGGACGCTGCGGCCGGCGATCTCGAATAAACTCGACAACTGGGAGCAGCGCCGCGAGAACATGCAGAAGGTCTGCCGGAACTGCCACGCGCCCGATTACGTCCTCAGCTTTTATGCGCAGTACGACGACGTGGTGGAATTGTATAACGAGAAGTTTGCGAAACCGGCCACGGCGATAGTGAAGAAGCTGGCGGACGCCGGCAATATCAATGCTACTCCGTTCGATGAGGAGATCGAGTGGACCTATTTCTTCCTGTGGCATCATGAGGGCCGGCGCGCGCGCCATGGCGCGGCGATGATGGGACCCGACTACACGCAGTGGCACGGCTTTTATGAGGTCGCGCACCGCTTCTACATGGAATTCGTTCCGCAGGCCGAGCACCTGCTGCCGGGCGTGACGCAGGAATTCATGGCGGCCGATCCGCATCAATGGACGAAGGGACTCAGCCCCGAGCAGCGCGAGCACATAAAGAAATTTTACGAGGAGCGCTACGGGCAGTAAGAGAGATCTGATGCGCAATTTTGTTGTGCTCCCGCACGGTGCGATGAATGGGCGCGATTCATCGCGCCCCGATGCGCACCATTTCAGGAGGAGAATATGCATTTGAAAGAAGTGCAGCATATCGCCATCAGCGTGAGCGACATGGAGAAGTCGCTCGCATTTTATCGGGACCTGCTCGGGCTCGAGGTGATGATGGATTTCGAAGTCGCCGACAACCGCGGCATAGAAACTGTGCTGGGTGTCAAGGGATTGAAGATGCGCTATGTCCTCTTCAATAACAAGGGCGCAAGCATCAACCTGCTCGAGATCCGAAACCCCAAGGGCGAGAACGTCGCCCGTAAGCTGCGACCATACGATCAGTGCATTCATCATTTCGCGTTCGCGGTGGATGACGCCGAAGCTGTTTATCAGGAACTGAAAAGCAACGGGATTGAGTTCGTCAGTCCGCCGCAGGATCTCGGAATGGCGAAAGCGTGCGCGTTTTACGGTCCGGACGGCGAAGTTATCGAGCTGATGGAGTTCCTCCGGCGCGGCTGAATCTATTCTCTCTCGCGAGTGAAGCGGAAATAGGAACTACAACCTTCGCCCGAAATGAGGCGAAGGCATGGCTCAATTACTCCGAGGATGCTGTCCGTTGTCCGGAGCATCATTGGGCGGACGATTCTTCCGTCTGTTCCACCAGTTCTGCTCTGTGTATGCGCATCACCTGCCCCCTCGCCGATCATGCTTCTTAATAGAAGAGATATCAGTATTTTCCTTACGTATTCTTTTCAGAAGCGGAATCAGCTTTTGAGGAGAATGAAACCGGTATTCACGGCTGTCCTCGCCCCTTCCCCTGTGCAAGAGGGTTGGCATATTAGTTGCTTTTTGTCCGGAGGCTGGGCTGAGCCGCAATGGGCATGGAACATCGGTGGCATTTGAAAAACGTGAAGAACTTGAAGTTCATGGCAGCGTCGCAGGATCAAAGAATGCGCCGATAATTCACCTGCTCCTTTCAATTTAGTAAGTTCCCAGACTTAATCGTAACACAGTCCCCCCAAAGTCCCCCAGATTAGAAAACATTCGCGCAAGGCACGTTCGTCAGTGCGGAATTTTTCCGTACTGAATGGGGGGATGATTTTGCTCCGGGAAGGAGTGATGCCTATGAAGCATTGAGGCGCGCATCACGAAGGGCGAGTTCACAGCGGTGTTGTTGGGCGAAACATTTAAAGGAGATACACGATGAGATTCAAATGGATGGTCGTATCGACATGGCTCTTCGTGGCCGTATTGGCGATGGGCTTCTCGTCGGGTAAAGCATTCGCGGTGTCCGAGTACTTTACGACCAATTGTGCCGGATGTCATACCGATGATACTCCTACCTGCAATGGATGTCATGCCCACGGTGTGTGGCAGGACGCGACCAAATCGGTTATCAATCTGACGGCGACGACCGATCTGGACCGCTACCAGCCGGGGCAGACGGTGACTGTCACATTCAGCGGAGGGTATCGGCAGGGGTGGATTCGAGCGATCCTTTACGATCAGGATGGTTTTGAGATAGATAGAGTAACCGGCCCCACAGGAGTGGGCGACGACGGGTCAGGTTCGAGCGACCTGCAGTTCCCCGTCCTGCTTGCGGCGCCGGCGCCTTCAGCGCCCGGTTTCTACACGTGGAGCGTCTCATGGTTCGGCTCTCCCTTTGACGAAGATAATTCTACTGTCTTTCCTCATGTAGAGGAAACTGTCGACACGAATGAATTCGAAGTCTATGAACTGCCGGCTTGCCAGGATGCCGATGGCGACGGCTATGAAGACTCGGCGTGCAATCCCGATCCTCTAAATGGCGGCGGAGATTGCGACGATACCAATCCCGACATCAACCCGGGAGTGACAGAGATTCCGTACAATGGGATTGATGATGATTGCGAACCCGCCACACCGGATGACGACCTCGATGCGGACGGGTATGCAGCCGATGTCGATTGCGATGATAATAACGCAGCCGTGAATCCCGGCGCCGCTGAAGTGTGCGACGACGGCATCGACAACGACTGCGACGGACTGGTTGATCAGGCCGATTCCGACTGCGAGCAGCCGCCGGTCGACCAGGACGGCGACGGTTATGCGGCAGACGTCGACTGCGACGACACCAATCCCGCCGTCAATCCCGGCGCGACTGAAGTTCCGTATAATGGGATCGACGACGATTGCAATCCGGCCACGCCCGATGACGACCTCGATGCGGATGGGTATGCAGCCGATGTCGATTGCGATGATAATAACGCAGCCGTGAATCCCGGCGCCGCGGAAGTGTGCGACGACGGCATCGACAACGACTGCGACGGACTGGTTGATCAGGCCGATTCCGACTGCGAGAGGGCCGCCGTGGTTGATGGACTGATCAAGAAAATCAAAGCTCCTCGCAAAGTGGAAGTGGATGATGATGACGCCTCTATGGTCCGCGTATCCGTGCTGTTCGGGTTAAGAGGCAAGGGCAACAAGAAGGTGGGAGGCTCGCTCAATCTCTACAAAAATGGAGTGCTGGTAGGGAGCGTGCCTGTTCCTTCGAAGGGTCATGACAACAGACGGATGCACATGTTCCGGATCGCGGTCGCGGTTGAGGACGCACCCCTTTGCACCTGGGAAGCGGAGATCGTGATCCCGGGCGATCCGAATCCCTCGAATGATATCGCCACGGAAGTGACGCAGGTACTAGTGGGAGAGGAGAGCAACAGCAAACGAAAATAGGAGAAGGATGCTGGCCTGAATAGAGGATGGGGGCGGCCTCAGGGCCGCCCTCGCATTTTTGCTCGCGAATGAAAATTATTTTTTAGCATGGCGGGTTGACAAAGCTCTGGCAGCGGGGTATAATAACGTACGTTGCGGGAGTAACTCAGCGGTAGAGTGCAACCTTGCCAAGGTTGAAGTCGCGGGTTCAAATCCCGTCTCCCGCTCCAATCGATAAACGCTCCGGCGGTCCATCGGGCCGCCGTTATTGTTTTGCGCTGAACAACTCTTCCGATCTGGAGATCATCAACATCCAATCGAAGTTCACGACGCTTTCCTGCGGCTCACGCAAGCCATCGGGCCATTGACTGAAAAAGCATTTCAGGTGACAGGCCCTTTAGACATGACTCCTGATCTTTTTGCTTTCTTATTTGAGCGCAGTCCCCCAGAATGGGTTTATACCCATCTTGGCCAGAATGTACCAGGCGGTCGCGCCGACATGAAGTCTCGAATAATAGGCCCAACCGAATCCCGTCTCCAATCCATCGCCGGAAGAGGCTACAATGCCGAGCCGGTTGCCATTCGGCGCATATTTTTGAGCCTTCTCGATCTCGCGCAGATACGTTGCCGCACTTGATGTATTCCCCAGCAGTTTGTAAGCGCCCGCCACTTGCGCAGTTCCTTCAAACCAGACATGACTGGCATCATAATCGCTGAAGGAAAATCCTCTCACGCCGTCAGCGTTCACGGAACAGTTCGCCTCGACCCATTCAATGCCGCGCGAGTAGTCATTGACATCGCCAAACACCATCAGCGCCCACGCTTGCACATCGACGGGGATCACACTCGTATTTATCGTGGCGCAGTCATCAAGCGTGCCTGTCCAAAAATGCCCTGCTTCAGCATTCCACATCGACTCCACAAAATGTTTGGCATGGAGAGCCCTGTCTCTCCATTTGACATCTCCGGTATGGTTAAAGAGCCTCATGAAAGCGGCGTAGAGGTCGATATTGTGTTCGGTAGATATCCAGGTGAGCTTTGTTTGGACCGGCTCCCAGCCCTCGTATCCGCCCATGTATCCCTTAAGAGGTGTGGCAGTGTTCTTACATTCTCTTTCGACCCATTCCCCAAACCGCTCGCTGGCCGTCAGGTATTGTTGTCCGCCCTGTTCTTCATAATATGACAAGAGTGCAAGCATGGCCCATGCGATGTTCCCGGTATAGGTCCCCACCTGTATCGGGTCCTCGAACCAGTTGTCGGACTCAAAATCCCACCAGCCCGGCATCCTCACGGTGTTCGCCCTCCCATTCGGTATCCAGCCTGGAGGGAGAATTAAATCGCCGGCCTGATATGCATTGCGTAACCTGTCATCGCTGAAGGAGCGATCATTCTGCGCCGCGTACACAAGGGCTTCCGCAATCAAGCCTGCGCGCGCAACAAGCTGAGGCCTGCGTGTGGCGAGAAACGCAATCAGTGCAAGGGAATCGTCATAGACAAATGAACAGTTTTTCATGACTTTGTCAAAGTCAAGTTCCGACGGAATCGTTTCATAACTCAACAGGAACCGCGGCTGGTTTAGGCGAGCTTTATCATATTGAATGTCGTCCAGATAAAATGTTATATCTTCGTAGCCGTTCATATTCGAGGCGGCAACCCATCCAAAGCCTCCCAGCACGTAACTCAAATCTGCACTCGAGACTGCGAGAGTTATTTCCTGCCAATCCGTTGTCAGTGACAGCAAACCGGCCGAGACTTTCGGAGATGAGTCGGGATTCGGCATGAAGGGTGCGCCCGTTACTGGATCTCTTCCGACGCCAAAGGCGAAGAATTCGACGTTCTCTCCGCCCTCATCGCCTTTTACCCAAAAGGTAATCATTGTTGCGCCCGTGAGGTTAACTCCCGCATCCGCATATTCTCCCCAGTTTGCTTTAGGCTGCGTCTCTTGTCCTTCGAGCACGCCATTTAAGAAATAGAATCCGCCCCAGTTATCCCCCTCGGCAAGCAGAGTGTTCCGGATGCATGTCGCTCCGCTGTGCGCGCCGACTCTCCATCCCGGATTTATCGTCACGTTATCCTCTGCACCCGGCGGATCGGACATCTTCCCGAACATTACGAAATGGTTGCCGCCCGCCGAGAGGTCGGTATAAACATCCAATTTCTTGTGAAACTTATCCATCACCCAAATCAAATGCTTAAACGCATTGACAATAGATCGGCCGGCGTCAGAGCCGGCATATCCTGTCCCTCCTGCAGCATGAATGACGCGCGGAGAACCGTAGTCAAATACAACAATCGATAGACACAGCATCACAAGACAGAACCCGGGGAGTTTGAGAAACCGACCGCGTGTAAACATTGTTTTACCCTCCGTCGGCAACGGCTGTTCCCGCACCTTTAGCATTTAAGACGCTATTTTCGATAACGAATAATAATAATGGGGTCCTCGCGAGAATTTGTGGGTGAGAAAAAGTCATAAATAATTGAAAAGCATGAACTAAATCCTGTATATCGAGTGTCTGAAGAGGATACTTGAAAG
>QZKU01000132.1 GCA_003598085.1 Candidatus Abyssobacteria bacterium SURF_5 | reverse complement strand
TCCCTACATGTGAGATTCGGTGCTGGACTGGCGGCTACCCTTTGTCCAGACCAGACTTTCACTGGTAAGAACTTGTATGCTTCCTTGGCGCACATCCGTGATAATTCGTGGAACCCGTCCTGATGTCGAAGGATTCGTGGTACAAAAAGTTTTTGTCTTCAATCAGTAGAAATCCGTAAAATCAGCGGATGAAATAGCCATGTCAATCCGTGCCAATCGCTGGTCGAAACTCTTTCACGTTTTTCAGATTCGTGTAATCCACACTAAAAAAACCTCAGGCGCTGTTCAGGAAGCGCAAGGAACTGAGCGACAGGAGCTGGACGCCGAGCGGGAGACAGCGCTCGTCGAAATCGAATTTCGGATGGTGGCCGGGATAGATTTTTGCTCCGGCTTTGGCCGCGCCGAGCATGCCCATCGCGCCCGGCACCTTCTCAAGAAAATAACAGTAATCCTCGGAGCCCATATGCGGCTTTGGCATTTCGACGACGCTCTCCGGGCCCCACAGATCGGCCGCCGTCTGCCGCATCAACTCCGTCATTGCCGGCTCGTTCGCGGTGACGGGCGCTCCGTGAATATATGTGAAATCGAACGTCGCTCCCCATGTTGCGGCGACGGAGCGAATGATGTCTTCCATCTTCCGGGGGATCTCGTGTCGCTGCTTCTCCGAGAGGCTTCTTACGGTGCCGCCGAAATGAACGTTCTCGGGGATCACGTTGAATGCGCTTCCGCTCTGGATCGAGCACACGCTCAGCACAATCGGGTCCCTCGCGTCAAAGGTGCGGGTGACCATTGTCTGCAGCGCAATGATTGCCTGCGCCGCGATGTGGATCGGGTCGACGCACGCGTGCGGCTCGGAGCTGTGCCCGCCCTTGCCGTTGATCGATACCATGAAAACGTCGACCGATGCGCCAATGGGACCCGGTTTGATGACGAGCTTGCCGACGGGCTCATGCGCGTCGATATGAAGCGCAATGATCGCGTCTACGTTCGGATTCTCGAGCACTCCCTCCTCGACGAGGTCCTTCGCGCCGCCGTAGCTCTCTTCAGCCGGCTGCATGATGAACTTGACGGCGCCATGGATCTTCTCGCGAAGCTCGGTCAGCACCCGCGCCGTTCCGAGCGCCATCGCGACGTGGCCGTCGTGCCCGCATGCGTGCATGACTCCGATGTTCGTCGAGGCGAACGGTAAACCTGTCTCCTCGATGATGGGGAGCGCGTCCATGTCGGCACGAATCGCGATTGTGCGGCCGGGCGAGGAGCCGCGCAGAAGGCCGACGACGCCGGTCACTCCGATATCGGTCCTCACTTCGAGCCCGAGCGCGCGAAGCTCTTCGGCGACTTTTTTCGAGGTGCGAATTTCCTGCAGGCCGATCTCGGGATGCGCATGCAGATCGCGCCGGATCTCGATCAGCCAGTCAAAGATATGCTCGGCTTTTTCCTGGATCTCTTTTTTCATGTCCCACCATCGCGCGGTTAACTGTCAGGATAGATCATGATTTTGAATGCGCCGTTTTCCTCTTTATGAAATGCGGTCTCGAATGCCTCGCTCACTTTCTTCAGGGGGAACCGATGAGTGATCCACGGCCTCACATCGATTTGGCCGGACGAAACGAGAGCGATCGAGAGCGGATATTCCTCGATCCGGAAATTGCATGACGTCCTGAGTGAGCGTTCCGACCCGAGATCGAGCGAGTTCACCGCGAACTCGAGGTCATGCACCGCCATCAGCACCGCCGTGCCGCCCTCGGCCAGCAGGCCGATGCAGTTCCGCAAGGTCTCGGCGGTTCCAACGGTATCGAACACGACCTGAAAGTTCCCGCGGTTCACTTCCCGCAACGACTGCGCCGCATCGGTTGAGTCCGCTTTCACGGCGCCGGTCGCGCCGCACAAGCGCGCAATCTCAAGCGCGACATCATAGGTATCGACAACAAAAACCTTGCTCGCTCCCATCGCTTTGGAAGCTTGCATGATCGCGTTGCCGATGGGGCCCGCCCCGTAAACCGCGACCGACGCTCCGGGCGCGACGGCGGCCACGCGCGCGGCATGGACGCCCACGCCCACGACATCGAGCAGCGCCGCCTCGTCAAAGCTCATGTGATCGGGGATTGCAAAACATAAATGTTCCCACGCCGGACACTGCTCAGCCATTCCGCCGGGATAATAGCGGCGCTTGCCCCAGCCGGCGCCGTGCCCGAGATGCATGGTGTTTTTACACAGGTTCTCGCGGCCGCTCCGGCACTGGTCGCACCGGCCGCACGTCTTGAAGCACAGCACCGCGACGCGTTTCCCTCGAAGCGGAGAAATAGTATTGCCGGAAACAGTTCCCGCGAATTCGTGCCCAAGGACGATGTTTGGCGGATTCGGAAGCGGCTTTCCGAGCGTATGCAAAGCCCACGGATTCTCACCGTGATAATAACGAAGGTCGCTTCCGCAGATGCCGCAGGCGACCACCTGGATCATCACCTGGTCCGGCTCGAGCGCAAAGGATGGAATCCTTTTGGCCTGCAGATCGAGCGGAGCCCGCAGGAGCGCCGCAAGCATTTTATCTTTTCGCGGGCGGGCGGGCGGCAAGATCTCATACCCCCATGGCGAGGAATCCGCCGTCGACCACGATCGATTGGCCGGTCATGAAATCGGAGGCGGGGGACGCCAGATAGATGGCCGCGCCGACGAGCTCATCGACATGGCCGACCCTGCCCATCGGTGTGCGCGAGACAAACATGTCGTAGCGTTCCTTGATCGCAAGCAGGTGCTCATTGAGCGGCGTGCGGAATACGCCGGGCGCGATCGCGTTCACGTTGATTTTATGATGCGCCCATTCGCGCCCGAGCGCCCGCGTCAGAGCGAGGACGCCTCCCTTGCTGGCGCAGTACGCGGCGACCTCGTTCAGGCCGACAAAAGAAGCCAGCGAAGCTATGTTGATGATCTTGCCGCCGGACCCCTTCGATATCATGATTTTTGCGGCGGCCTGGCAGGCAAAAAACAGCGCCTTCAGATTCGTGTCGACCACGCGGTCCCATTCGTCCTCGGTTAACTCGATCGAGGGCTTCTTGATTGTGGCGCCGGCCGAATTCACCAGGATATCGAGGCGCCCGCATTCCGCCGCGATTCTGGAGAACGCTTCTGCGACGGCCGACTTGTCGAGAACGTCGGCGGCCGCAATCGGTGGTTTCTTTCCCGAGATGCGCTCGATTTCGAGCGCTGTTTCCTCGACCTTCTCTTTTCGGCGCGAGACAGGCGCGACGTCGGCGCCGGCCTCTGCGAGCCCCAGGGCTATCGCCTTGCCGATGCCGCTCGTGCCGCCCAGAACGACAGCAACTTTACCCTCCAGCCCGAACCTTTTCGAAAGCCTGCTTTCCAATATCCTCCTCCCCTGCTAGAATGCCAGATCGGGGTTTTACTCCGCGAACTGCGGGTCCACGCGGACATGCATTTTTCGGTTCTTCCCAGCCAGAACCCAGAAATAATAGAGCTTCGAACTTGGCGCTGCGGAAACCGGATGATAGCCGCGCGGGAGCACGCAGACGTCGCCCTGCCGGACGGTGTGCGTTTCATCGATGCGGCCGTCGTCGGTATAGATCCGCTGAACGCCGAATCCGTTTCTCTTCTCGGTGCGGTAGTAATAAACCTCTTCGAGCTTCGCCTCGTGCGGGGGCGAATCCTTTTCGTGGCGGTGCGGCGGATAGCTCGACCATTTGCCGGCCTCGTTAATTGTCTCACCCAGGAGAAGTCGTTCCGCAGGGAAATCTTCTCCGATAACCGTACGCACCCGGCGCGCATACGTATCGGCGCCAACCTGCCGCTCGATCACCGCATCCGGCGCGATGGCGCATACGTGAGGCTCTCTTGCCTTTGCCGGCGTCGCTGACACGACGGCCTCGACTTTCGAGCGGGCGACGATGGAGAATCCATCGATGCCTCGCCCGTACCACGCCCACGGAAATTCGGAGAAGATATCGTGTCGGGGACCGAGCGTCCACCGTTCTTTTTCGGCGTCGATCGAGCAGCGGCCCGAGATGAGCAGCAGCGCGATCTCCTTCTCCGCGCACGGCAGCCGGAGGCGCTCGCCGCGAGAAAGCGTGACCGTGCCGAACTCGATCAGTTTCAGCCGCGAATTCCGCGGCGAGACAAGTGGAACGAAGCCCGACTTATTCTTGTGAGGATACTTCAATTCGATATTTCTCATTCTGCACCGTCTCTGATTGCTCAAGGGGAACCGGGAACGCTATTCAGCCGGAGCGGGTTGAGCCTGTTCGCTTTCCTTCATTTGCCTCATCATGTTGATGGTTGCCTCGGTCATGTCCATCACCTGTGCGCCTTCGGGCGGCGTGAATTCGAATTCCGAGTCGGGGATATCGATGTTCAGTTGATAATTCGAGTACGTCTGCTCCATGATGAGCGCGTCATCCTTGCCGTACATGAGTATCTTGTGAGGCAGTCCATTGTCCGCGTAAACGAGGAACTCGATTTTTTTCGGCTGGACGGGGAAGTTTTTCTGAGGAGCAGTCATGTCCATGTTGAATTTTTCCGGCGCGACCCGGAGAACGTAAACATCCTTCCCGTCGGCCTTCTTTTTCCCGACGAAAGTGATGGCGTCTTTCGGGAAATCCTTGAGCATGGTCGCCACGTCGGACTCATCCATATCCGGCTGTTGTCCCGGCATCTCCTGCTTGAGACGTGAGACGTCCATCTTGGTTGTCATCTTCATGATCGGCATGTAGGTCCAGATAATATCGCCCGTCTTGTAAATGTCCTGCTTCATTCCGCCCATCATATCGGTTACCGTGCTCATGCGCATCTTACCGGGCTGTTCGAAGGACATTGTTCCCTTGATCGTGATCGGTTCGCCCATGGCGTGCGTTAGCGTGTTGATATCGACTTTATAGCTCTTGACGTCTTCGGCTTTCTTGATCAGGTCATCAATGACCTTGTTGTTCTCGGCCGCGTCCTGTGCCAGAGCTGATGTAGAAAACAACAGAAGGATGCAGATAGCGGAGAGAAGTCGGAGCGTCTTCATTTTTGCCTCCTGCGGTAAGAACCGCGGCTGTTACTCCGTGCGGGAACGTGTCCAAATAGGTGTCGCCATCCGTTAGTGGTCCAATTCTATCCTATTTTAAAAGTTATGACAATAGACTTCGCGAGTTGCCGGTTGCTATCCGCTCCTAAACACGGCTCGAAAAGCAAGACAATTCATTGACTTCGGGCGGGTTGTTGCGCTAGAATGAGAATGAACAAAAGCCGGCGGACATATCACGGTTATTACGGCGGCTTTCATATCTTCCTGTAAGAAACCATTTCAGTTGACCAATGCCGCATTACGATGTACTGATTATCGGAGGAGGCATCAACGGGGCCGGCATTGCGCGCGACTGCGCGATGCGCGGGCTCAAGACGATCCTCGTCGAGAAAACCGATTTCGCCGCGGGCGCGACGGGCGCATGCAGCGGCATGATACACGGCGGTCCCCGCTATCTCGAATACGACATTGAGACCACCCGAACATCCTGCCTGGATTCCGGTTACATCCAGAAAATCGCGCCTTTCCTTCTGTTTCGCATCCCGTTCATCTTCCCCGTCCTGAAGGGCGGGAAATACAACATCGAGCTGATCGAGACTTTCATGGAAGCGTATGATCGGTTCGTCCCTCTGAAGAACGGGCGACCGCATACCCGACTCTCCCGGTCTGATGCATTGAAACTGGAGCCCGGCCTGACCGAGCAGATTGCGGGTGCTGTCACGATGGATGAATGGGGATGCAGTCCGTTCCGGCTCACCATCCTCAACATACTCTCGGCCCACCGGTATGGAGCGGAAATCCGCAATCATACGATTGCGGAAAAGATCATGATCGATTCCAATCGGCGCGCGGTCGGCGCGAAGCTGAGGAACACGCTGACCGGCGAGCGCGAGGAAATCGGCGCGCGGATAATCTTCAATGCCGGCGGTCCGTGGTCGCCCGGCGTCGCCAAAATGGCCGGCGCAGAAGTGAAGATTCGGCCGGCAAAGGGGATCCATCTGGTTTTTGACCGCAGGCTTTCGAATGTGGCGATAACCGCCGAGACGATCGACGGCAGAAGCATTTTCGTGCTGCCGTACGAGAACACGTCGCTGGTCGGCACCACCGACGACGATTACTACGGCGACATGGATAATCTCACCGTCACTCGCGACGAAATACAATATCTTCTGGAGGGCATCGAGCGCGTGTTCCCGTCGATTCGCAAGGAGCGCATGATACGCGCATTCGCGGGAGTCAGGCCGACGCTTTTCGAATGGCGCAAGAATGAAGACGATCTCTCGCGCGAGCATAAGGTATTCGATCACGAGCAGACGGAAAACATCAGAGGGTTATTGTCGATTGCGGGCGGAAAATTTGCCAGTTATCGGTTGATGGCTGAGCATGCCACGGATGTTATCTGTCAGAAACTGGGGATCAAGGAGCGAAGCCGCACTCATCTCGAGCCGCTGCCGGGAGGCGAGGGCGAAGTGGACCTTCATGAGGCGTCGAAGGAATACGGAGTGCCGGCATACGTGATCCAGCGGCTGTACCAGCGGTATGGCTCGGACTACGTGAAAGTCATGGCGGAGGAACCGCAAGGCTCGGCGAAATCTATCATCTGCCAGTGCGAATCAGTGACAGAGGCGGAGATTCGGCACGCCATTCGGCACGAGTGGGCGCGGACTCTGGATGACGTACGCCGCAGAACGCGGCTGGGGGCCGGCCCCTGCCAAGGTTGTCGATGTACGCTTTCGGCCGCCTGCATTCTTGCGGAGGAGCTGCATCTGAATCCGGACGATCTGACCGAGGTCGCCAAGGCTTTTCTCCAGGAGCGCTGGAAGGGAAAGCTTCCGATATTGTCGGGCCTGCAATTGGCGCAGGAGGAGATCAATCGCGCCGCTCATTTCCTCTCGGCGAATCTGCATGAGATGATCGCAGCAGAAAGGTACACGCTCCATGGAGGCTGATGTCATTGTCATCGGCGGCGGCATGGCCGGAACCACTGCCGCGCTGAAGGCCGCCTCGCTCGGCGCCGACGTGATCCTGATTCGAAAGGGTCAGGGTTCGACCGCCATGTCGTCGGGTACCATCGATATCGCCGGACCGGAGAAATTCCTTCCGCTGGATTCATGGGGCGAAGTCCCGCGGGTAAGCGACAGGCTGAAGGAGATATTGCGGGTAAATCCGCTGCATCCCTATTCGATCGTCGCGGGCGGGCGCAGCGGAATCGACCTGTTATGCGAGCAGTTATCGCAAGCCACGGAATTTCTTTTGCACAAGATCCCGCGGTTTCAGATGTACGGCTCGTGTGATCAGAATATTGCGCTGCCGACCGTTCTGGGAACGGCAAAATTTTCCTCATTCGCCGCCCGCTCGCTTTCTGAGGGAAATCTCTGCGCGATGCGAGATGCGCAGGTGCTGCTGGTGGGGATCAGTGGACTGATGCTGTTCCAGCCTCGCATCTGCCGTCAGACGCTCGCGCGGTATTCATCATTGCATCCGCCTCGCCCGGTTGAACGGGTGGAGATCATCGAAGCAATCATTCCGCATTCCATGAATGCGCTTCCTTCGGCCCCGTTCGAGATCGCGCGTTACCTCGATGAGCCGCAGGCGGCCGGGCATTTTGCGAAAGTTGTTCGCGCCAATATGCCGGCCGGGATCAATCACGTGGCGCTTCCGCCGGTTCTCGGGCTTGATAATCACGAGGAGACGTTCGATATCTTTTCTCGCGAGATCGGCAAGAAGGTGTTCGAATTGATCTCGCCGACTTTTTCGGTGCCGGGATATCGGCTGCAGCGGGCGCTGGAGTCGAGTCTTCGCGAGAATAGGGTCCGAATTCTGAATGACGAAGTGCTCGACGCCAAACGTGAAGGCAGGAAAATAAGGAATCTGATTCTGAAAGGGCGGAAATCGAAGCGAACCGCGGCTGCGGAAAATTATGTGCTTGCTGCCGGCAAATTCAATTCGGGCGGCATTCTGACCAACGATTTTCCGATCGAGCCGATTTTCGATCTGCCATTGTTCTGCAAGGACAACCGGGCGGATGCCCGCTTCATGCAGGACCTGCTCAACTGGACGGTGGAGGGAAAGCAGTTGCTTTTTTCGTGCGGCATTCATATCGACGGGCAACTGCGGCCGCTCAGTCCATTCGGCGAACCCGTCTATGAAAACCTTTATGCCGCGGGCTCGATAATTGGTGAATACGATTATGTAGCCGACAAGTGCGGGCTTGGCGTGGCCATTTTGACCGGCTATATAGCGGGCGTGCAAGCCGCCGCGAAAGGAGCGCGCCCATGAGAGTGATCGATCTCAGCGTCCCAATCGAGGAAGGTCCCAGCGAGATGACCGAGCCCAAGATCGGCCGGGAAAATCATTCTGCCGGTTCTCAAATCATGCAAGCAATTTTTCAGTGCGCAGAAAAAGATCTTCCCGGCGGCCTCGGCTGGGCGAATGACCACATCACGCTCATGACTCATACCGGCACCCATTTGGATGCGCCCTATCATTTTTCGCCGACCAGCGAGGGGAAGCCGGCGCGGACGATCGATCAAGTGCCGCTCGAATGGTGTTTTTCCGATGGTTTCGTGCTGGATATGCGCCATAAGGCTGACGGCGCCCGCATCGAGGCGGCCGACGTCGAACAAGCCTTGAAGAAAATCAACTACGTCGTAAAGCCGTTTGATATCGCCCTTATTATGACAGGCGCCGACAAGTACTGGGGATCTCCCGAATATGGCAACAAAGGATGCGGAATGGGGAGAGAAGCGACGTTGTGGCTGATCGATAAGGGTGTGAAGATTATGGGGATCGACGCCTGGGGCTTTGACCGCCCGTTCGTTCATATCGCGGAAGAATTCGGGCAAACGGGCGATTCGAAGATCATCTGGGAAGCGCACTTCGCCGGAATCGAGCGGGAGTACTGCCACATCGAAAAACTTGCAAATCTGGATTTGCTTCCTCCATCCGGATTCAAAGTCGCCTGTTTTCCGGTGAAGATAACGGGCGCCAGCGCCGGCTGGACTCGGGCTGTCGCACTGGCGCCGTAGGCAAAGAGGCTGTCTTCAAGAGGCTGCGCATTTCTTAAATGGTTGCAGTTCCAACTTTTTTGCAAAATATGGCCGCTTATGGTAGAATCTAGTCACGGCACTTTGCCAGTTGCAGCGGGATTCGGATGCTCATATTTCCCCTGGAAATCCACATGAGAAGGACCTGAAAAAGCCGACTCCTTTTCCAGGCCGGGGCACCTAAAGGAAACGAGCAATTATGCAATTGAGGAGAAACGTCCGGCCGACTTTTCTTTTTATTCCGTCCATCCTTCTTGTCACCATTCTTTTACTATTTCAACTTAATGTCTTTGCTGCCAATGGGAAAGACTATGTCATCGTCATCGATGTCTCCACGAGCATGCAGGATATCTTCGACGAAGTGAAGCGACTCACGAATCGCACTCTGGGCGAAGCAAAAGCAGGAGACAACGTAGCGCTTATCATCTTTGGAGAGAACGCGCGGCTTCTTGACCGCAGACTGATCCGGGGAAAAGCGGACATCGAAGAGCTTCAACGCCAGGTGGATGCCCTGTATCCCACCGATTATGCAACCTACTTGAACAGCGGACTGGAAAAAAGCATCTCCGAATTGCGGTATCTCTTTGAAAAGTACCCGGACCGCGAGCGAGTTCTTTTGTGGTTGAGCGACGACAAGGATAATCCCCCCGCCGCGCTGGGGCAGGATTACCTCTCGCTCGATAGACTGAGAGAGAAGAATGAACAGTTCGAGCCCGGCAGGGAATGGTTTGCCTACCAGGCGCCGCTGAGCGAGGTGAAAAACGAGTCGTTCGAGGATTTTGTCACCTGGGCGCGGCGAACCACATTTCGCATCGGTGTAAGAGAGAGCGACATCAATCTCGGTTCGTTCCATGATGACAATGTGCGGAAGAAGATTGTGCTCACGTTCGAGCCGATACATCCAGGCGCCGCGGGACTGGAGTTTTTTACGGAAGCAACAATGATAGACCCGACTAATCCGGCGCGAACCATACCCGTCACACTTTCTCCGAATCGAATAGTCGCGTCGGCTCAAGTGTGGCAGCAGGAATTCGACGTTTCTTTCGCGGGCGCGCCGGGAGTATACAATGGACAAGTGGTCTTCAAATCGCTCGCCGGCCCAATCCTCGATGTGAAGCCTCAGAGAGTCGCGCTTACGGCCATGATCGTTCCGCCCGCGCCGGTGGAAGTGCCGGGCCCGAAGCCGGAAGAGAAGAAACTGGAAGAAGTGGTAGCCAGGGCGAAGGAAAGCGCGACAGGCAGACCCGCCGGTATGACGAGGCCGGAAAGACCGCTGACGTTCGGCCCGCTCGAGCCCGGGAAAAAAGACACCAAGATGATCACGCTTCACTTGAACAAGGAAGCTGATTCGAAAAAGATCTCGCAGGACGTCTCGATCCAGTTGCCGAAGGGTTTCAATGTCGAAAGCAAAATCTATGGAACCCGCGACACCACGCTGGCGGCGGAGATAACGATTTCCGTCGCGCAGGAGACCGTACTGCCGGAGGAGATGCTGCCCCAAGGCGCATACGAGGGCAGTATGCGCTTCGTTTCAAATGAAGCGGACATCGAGATCCTGCCGCTCGTCATCCCGATCCGGATCGAAATGAATACCGACCGCGTCCGGTGGGGCAGAAAATTGCTGCCGACCACGGCCGGCATCGATCGCTCACGGGCGCGCAAGATGACATTCGAAGAATTGACGCAGGAGTTGGAGGGACGCGAGGGAAAAGAAGAGAACCGGATCGTCTCGGCGCTCAGAAGCATATCTTCCCGCTTCGGGTCGCGCTACGTCCTGATACCTTTCTTTGGTGGGGTGATAATCCTCTTCATCATTTTACTGTATCGGATGAAGCCGGCGCAGGAATTGTTTGTCGGGGAACTGGTGGTTATAAAAGACCCGACCAACTCGAAGACAAAGAACATCAATCTCAAACGGATTGGATCGCTGCACGGCAAGGACACGCTCATCGCGGGAAGTTCGCCGAACGCGGATATCCGCCTCGATCATGAGTCGGTCGCGGCAACACACTTCAAATTGTCCGCGAGGAAAATCGAGAACCAGGTGGAGGTTTCCATTCTGCCGGTAAAAGGAGTGTCTCTGAAAGTCAACGACGTCGAATGCACGGGAAGGACGCGGCTGGCCGACAAGGACCTGCTCGGGATCGGAGAGTACATACTCCTGTTCTCGAACCCGGAATCACAGAAGGAAGTTGTCGTCCATTTCACTGACGGTCGCACCATGAGAGGGACTCCGGTAACGTGGGATATCGGCGCTCCTTCATTCGAATTACTTCGGACGGATGTTGAAGGTGTCGAGGAAACCGCGGAAGAGATCGCAAACATACACTTCGAGACCCTGAAGGGGGTGTTCTTTCTGCAGGATGCTTCCGGCGCGTCCGGAATTCCGAAAGATCGAATTCAACATCATGAGCTGCTCGAAGTGACCTTCTTTGACGGCGAAAAGATCGAAGGGAATCCACTGGTTGATTATTCCAATCTGGCTGCACGTTTCTATCTGGTGCCGAAAGACATGCCCAACATCGTCTCGATCCTGATCGAGCGCTCCAGCGTCAAGGATCTCGTGAGTCGGGAAGCCAAGGGCGGATCAGAATCTCCCGGAAGATTTGCTTCTTTGAAAGGGCGCAGGAAACAGGCATCGGCCGATTAGCGCCAGCCCGGCTCCAGGCACGTCGCTTGCCACTTTCCCATTCAACCCGCAAGATGTAGAAGACTCGAAGAGCTGCCTTTCCACGAGGAGGGACGGTCATGAAAAAATCTTGTCTTGCCGTTGCTTTTTCTATCGCGGTCGTTGCGGGATGCGCTTCGCAACCCGTTCCCACTACGTTAGACGCCATTTTTGAAAATCCGGCGCAGTATCGGAATGAGAACGTTGAATTTTCCGCGCAGGTGCTCGAGAATCCGCCGCCGTCGGGCGATCTGTATCGCACCTGGACCTTCCTGGTCGGCCATCCGGACATCGGACGCATCCTGGTCACGGAAGCCGGATACAATCCGGCGACAATAAACAAGGCATATCACCTGGTTGAAGAAGCCGCCCAAGCCGGGGAACCGGTTACCATTACCGGCGAACTCAGAGTCGGCCCTCACAGGTCGCTGAAAGCCGGTGCGGAAATCGATCTGCGCAGCGTATCCTACCAGGGGATCACGATAGACACGAACGAAGGCCCGTACGTGGGGGGATTCTATTCTCCTTATTACTATTATCCGTACTACCCCAGACCTTTCCTTTGGGATTACCATTACTATCCGTATGGTTATGGCTGGTGGGGACGATATGTTCCGCCAGCCGAGGAAAGCGAGGGATACGACGGATATTCCAGCTATGCCGGTTATTACGACGCATTTAAAGGATTTGAAGCCAATTCATCCGAAAATACTCAATCCGACGGCAAGGAGCTGTCTCCGTAGGCGAATAAAGGAACTGGGCCGGGTTTACCGTCATTTGACGGCGGATATGCTGCAGGGGTAGAATCACTGCCAGATAGCAGAAGATTTACTCGAATAGATGCAGCGGGAGGAGAAGATGAAAAAGCGTCTCGTGATCCTTGCAGCATTTCTTTTTGCGTTTTCTTTTCCGGTTTATGCCGCCGAAATCGCGGCGGAATCGAGCATCACTTCGGTCATTGTTTATCCCGATCGCGCACGAGTAAGCCGAACGGCCCTCGTTGAGATGGACCCGGGAGAACATGTCCTAATATTTCAGAACCTGCCTCCGAATCTCGATCTGGACTCGATTCAGGTCGGAGGAGAGGGCAGATCCGGCCTCAGTTTTTTCGCTACGGAAACCCGGAGAGTCATTCTCGAACAACCCCGCGCTGAGGAGATAGCCCGGCTGGAAGCCGAAATCGAGGATGTCCGGGATCAGATTGCCGGTACTCAAGCACGGCTGGAAGACCTGCAAGCCGAAGACAAGCTGGTTCATGATATCGGCGTGTATACGGGTGAACAGTTTTCGAAAGAATTCATTACGTGCGAGCCCCAGCCGGAAGAATGGGCCGCAATGGTGGAGTTCCAGCGTCAAAACCTTGCGCGGATAAGCGAGGAAATCCTCCACGTCCACGTTCAGAGCCGCGAACTGAATCGCCGGCTCGATGCGCTTCTGCGACAGATCGAGGAACTGCAGGGGCAGGCGGCGCGCGAACGGCTCGACGTACGGGTTTCACTGTCCGCCGCTGAGGCCGGCCGGTTCAACCTGTCGCTTTCTTACGTCATTACCGGGGCCGGCTGGTACCCAACTTACGAGGCGAGAGCCGACATTCCACAGGAGCGAGTGCAGTTTGCCGCCATCGGAAATGTACGCCAGCGTACGGGTGAGGATTGGAAAGATGTTTCCCTCTCTCTATCCACTGCACGGCCGGCGATCGGCGCTCAGGCGCCCGAGCTCCCTCCCTGGATTTTGCGGCCGCGCCCGCCGGTATTGGAGGCCGCTCCCTCCATGGAGAGAGGGGCTGGTCTTTTCGATCGCGAGTTACAGATGCAGAAGGACGAAGCGCGGCCGATCGAGGCAAGAATTGTCCCTCGTGAGACCTCGGTTCAGTTCGAGATCCCGTATAAGCTTGATATCCCGAGCGACAATGCCTATCATCGGGCCGCCATATTCAGCGAGATACTTCCGGCCGAATTTTCCTATACGGCAGTGCCGAAGCTATCCCCCCATGCTTATCTGACGGGCAAAATCAAGAATGCGACGGGCGCATATTGGCTCCCCGGCAAAACCACCGTTTTTGTCGAGGGCGATATGGCGGGAAGCCTCTACATAGAGCCGGTCGCACCGAACGAAGAGGTCACTTTAGGTTTTGGAACAGACGAAGCGCTCACAGTCGAGCGCGAGGAACTCGTTCGCAAGGAAGACGAATCGCGCGTTTTTGGAACGAGAAAAGAACATTATTTCAAGAACAAGATAACCGTCACCAATCATAAGAAGAAAGCGGTGACGCTGGAACTCGTCGATCAGGTCCCGGCGTCGCAACACGAGGACATAAGAATTACGGGGATCGAATTCAGCGTCAAGCCGTCCGAGTTTAACAGGGACACGGGAATTGTAAAATGGAATCTCTCTCTGGGGCCGGGAGAGAAAAGGGAAATCATCATTGAGTTCACCGTCGTCCATCCGCTCGACATGGACGTGTTAGGTCTCCTGCAGAGTCCCCTGCTCAGGTGAATGAACGGAGGCGCGGCCCCGTGCAAGACGAGAAAATAAAGGAGATCCTCCGATCCGCCAAGTCGGTTGCAGTCGTGGGTCTTTCGCCCAATCCCGCGCGTGACAGCCATGAAGTGGCGCAATACCTCCAGGAGCAAGGCTACCGGATCATACCTGTCAATCCCGCGGCTGACAAGATACTTGGCGAAAAATCATATCCCGATCTTGTCTCCATTCCGGAACCTGTGGACGTCGTCGATATTTTCCGGAGACCGGAGCACGTACCCGCCATCGTCGAGGAGGCAATCAGGATCGGAGCGAAAACGATCTGGATGCAGCTTGGCGTGGTGAACGAAGAGGCCGCCAAACGAGCGGCCGACGCGGGCCTCGCCGTCGTGATGGACCGCTGCATGCTTCGCGAGCACAGGCGTCTTTTTTCTTAATCCTCCGCTCCGGGCATATTACCTGCTAGCCGCATTCGCAGGTTGCTGTTAAAATTTTGCGAGTGGGCAGGCACAGGCACCGAGATTTTGCCGGAACGGATAAGGAGGAGATCATGAAAAAGTCGCTCCCGCCGCATTTCAAAAAATTTGTCGACAAATATCCCGATATTTGGAACGCCCACCAAAAACTCACTGAAGCGTGCGCCGAGGCAGGTCCGCTCGACCGCAAGACGCGCGAACTGATCAAATTGGCCATTTCGGCGACAGCGAGCCAGGAGACCGCTGTGGAACGGCACGCGGTCATGGCAATCGAAGCGGGCGCCAAGCGCGAAGAAGTGTACCACGCCGTCCTGCTGATGACTACTGTCATCGGTTTTCCGCGAACCTCCGCAGCTTTGAAATGGGCCGAGCGCGCGCTGACCACAACGCGAAAGGTAAAGAGCAGAACCGCCTAGTGGGCCGCAGCAGACGGCATCTGTTTCTGCAGAAAATACAGAATCCACCTTATTTATCGACTATCGGCTCGCTGGCAGTATGTTACTAACACGGGAATCCTGTTGTCCGAAAGAGTAATCCGCGAAGTTTTTGTGAACGTGAATATGCCGGGACAGCGTCCGGCTGCATTTGGGAAACAATCAAAACAAAAAGGTGATGTCATGTGCTACAACTGTGGATGCGGCTTACCGAATGACGATCATGGCAAGGGCCATGCCGCCGTGGATCCGAATGGAAAAGCAATAACCAACAAGACATTTGCGGCTGCCGGCAAAGCATTTGGCATGGATGCAGAGGAATCCAAGCGCAACACCATGGATCTCCTCGAGGAACAAGATATTCACGAAGAAGAATACGAGGAAGAGGAGGAGGAAGAGGAGGGAGAGGAAGAAGAGGACTAGCGAAAACAGGAGCTCTTGGGGACTGCCTTTTCTCCTGGCGTTGTGAAGCAATCATTCGTGCCGGCGAAGCGCGGCCAGATATTTGATTAATTTATCTAACTCCTCCTCTGTCATCTTATCTTCCGAAAAAGAAGGCATTGCTCCGAGTCCTCGTCGGACCTGCATCTTCATGAGAGGGCCGGGTAGAGGCTTGTTGTTTAGAGAGGGGCCAACTCCCGTCGCTCCTCCCGGATGACACTAACTTCCTTTACAAGGCGACTTCGTTTTCTCGAGATGAGCCAACCCAGCGGATAGCCACCTTCAGTGGATGCCTTCCGGCCACGGTTCTTTGAATTGAGACCCGCTCTTTGTTATAATTGCGCGTGTTCGACAAGGCTTCCGGCTCCAGAATTAAATCTCAGACAACAGGGAGGTTTTGATATGGGTAATGGAACGGTAAAATGGAACGGCCACGCCAATTTCGAAGTCACCAGCGCCAACGGCAAAAAAATTCTGATCGATCCCTGGTTTGAGGGGAATCCGTCCTGCCCGACGCCGCTCTCGGAGGTGTATTCGGCCGACTACATCCTGGTCACGCACGATCATTTCGACCACCTGGGTAACACGGTTGAGATTGCGCAAAAGACGAAGGCGGTGGTGGTCGGCATCGTCGAGACGATGGCAAGACTGCAGAGCGAGTTGGGCGTCGCGCCCGAGCAGATCGTCAACGGCGGCTACGGCATGAACATAGGCGGAACGGTCAATCTCGACGGCATCAGGGTGACCCTCACCCAGGCTTTTCACTCATCGGCTTCGGGTCAGCCATGTGGAATGATCGTGCGCCTCGAGAATGGCAAAACCATCTACCACGCGGGCGACACCGGCATTTTCGCGACGATGGCTACGCTCGGCGAAATGTACAAGATCGACCTCGCCCTGCTGCCGGTTGGCAGCTGCTTCACGATGGACCCGTTCCAGGCGGCATACGCGCTCACGTTGCTCAAGCCGAAAGCTGTCATTCCGATGCATTACCAGTCGTTTCCGATACTTGAACCCGATGCCGCCGGCTTCGAAAAACTCGCGAAAGAGAAAGCGCCCAAAGTGAAAGTGGTGACTCTGAGCCCCGGCCAGGAATACAAGCTGGTATAGGCGAAGGGAGACAGGATGCCCCTGTACAAATTTGAAGGAAAGACGCCGCTCGTAGGCGAAGGCTCTTATGTCCACCCCGAAGCGAGCATTATTGGCGGCGTTATTATCGGCAAAAACTGCTTTATCGGTCCCGGCGCCAGGCTTCGGGGCGACTGGTGCAACATCGATGTCGGCGACGGTTCGAATGTGCAGGACAACTGCATCATTCACGCGCGCCCGGATTTCACCGTGCGTCTCGGCCCGAACAGCCACATCGGGCACGGCTCGATCCTGCATGGCTGCATCCTGCACGAACATGTGCTCGTCGGAATGAATGCGGTGATTCAGGATAACGCCGAAATCGGAGACGACTGCATTATCGGCAGCGGCTGCGTGATCCGGCCCGGCATGATCGTTCCGGCCCGCAAAGTAGTTATGGGTGTCCCTGGAAAGATCATGGGCGATGTGACTCCCGAGCAGGAGCAACTGTGGACCTTTGCCACGCAGCTTTACCAGACACTTCCGCGACGCTATACCGAAACCGCTATGAGAAAATCGGACACCGAGTACTGATTTTCACATCAATATATTAATTGTATAGTATTAAATTACTTGCAGAACATAATTCTGATTCTCGGGCCGATTGGGATTGTATGTGTCCGTTCTATTTTTCCCACGCGCCTCGGCGAATCGAGGAGTCCTGTTGGCGGGTGTCGCTTGTCTCCAACCCCTCGAAAATCAGTATGTTGGGTAGATTTTATTTGCATTTTTTCCTTTTTTCTGCGTTGTCTTCGCGGCAGAAATTGCCTATTGACACACAACATGTAGTATGTTATAGTAAGGTAGGCCACAGGATAGGCTACTTAAGGCATTAGCGATCCCAATTTTGAAGGCCTGAGAGCACGGAGGAGGGGCTCGACAAACCAGATGTACCCGTTGGTGCGCTTTTGAGCAGACGGCGCGATTACCAATTCCTTCGAGCGCGATCGATACTCAACCTCACGATTGACTTTCGAGCCCACGCGATGTAAGATAGTTTTCACCTAAGGGAACATCCCAAAAATACTCCACCATCTCATCCAAGAGAGGGTGTTGTCTCTTCGCCGGTTGATTTTGACCGTATTTCAGGTCCGAGCGGTCGCATGATGCAAGAAAGAAGACCATATTAATAAAAAGGAGGAAGAACGAATGCCCGCGGTAAGAAATGGCAGAAAAGCCATGGGACGGAGGATAGCAAAGACCGGCCTCCCGCAACCGCCGAAGATAAAGATAGAGTTTACGGTGAATGCTCTTAAAGTATTGGAAAGACGGTACTTAAAGAAAGATGACGACGGCAGGCCGATTGAGCGGCCGGAGGATATGTTCTGGCGCGTGGCGTACACAATCGCGCAGGTGGACAAAGATTATAATGAGAATGCCGACGTGCTCGCTGTAGCAAAGGACTTTTTCTTCCTGATGGCGAACATGGAGTTCATGCCGAATTCTCCGACGCTCATGAACGCCGGACGCGAGCTGGGCCAGCTATCCGCATGCTTCGTGCTTCCGGTCGAAGACTCGATGGAGAGCATATTTGAAGCGGTAAAGAACACCGCCCTTATCCATAAGAGCGGCGGCGGCACGGGTTTTTCTTTTTCCCGGATCAGGCCGAAGAACGATATGGTTCTATCGACGAAAGGCATTTCGAGCGGTCCGATCTCGTTCATGAAAGTTTTCGACATGGCGACCGAAACCATCAAGCAAGGCGGCACCCGCCGCGGCGCGAACATGGGTATTTTGCGGGTAGACCATCCGGATATTCTCGAGTTCATCGAGTCGAAAGAGAACGAAAGCCAGCTTAACAACTTCAACATCTCGGTCGCGGTAACCGACAAATTCATGGAGGCGTGCGAGTCGGACGGCGAATATGATCTGATTAATCCGCGAACACGCGAGGCGGTAGGCCGGCTCAAAGCGCGAGAGGTCTTCCAGAAGATTGTTGAGCACGCATGGCTGAACGGGGACCCGGGCATCATCTTCCTCGACCGGATCAACAAGGGCAACCCGACTCCGCTGGTGGGCCAGATCGAGAGCACAAATCCATGCGGTGAGCAGCCCCTGCTTCCGTATGAATCGTGCAATCTCGGTTCGATTAATCTGGAGAAAATGCTGATCAAGCGCAACAGTCACTACGAGGTTGATTTTCCGAGGCTTGCACGGACCGTGCGCACGGCGGTCCATTTTCTCGATAATGTAATCGACACGAACAAGTATCCGCTGCCGAAGATCGCTGAGATGACGCGTGCGAACCGCAAGATCGGGCTCGGCGTGATGGGCTTCGCCGATATGCTCATTCGCATGGGCATTCCGTACAATTCAGAGCAGGCGCTCAAGGTGGCGGACGAACTGATGGCATTTATCCAGAACAAGGCGCACGATGAATCGGCGAGGATCGCCGAAACGCGCGGCTCGTTTCCCAACTACGACAAGAGCATTTATGCCGGCTCCGGGCGTCCGATGCGCAATGCGACCGTCACCACCGTTGCGCCGACGGGCACAATCAGCATCATTTCCGGCTGTTCGAGCGGAATCGAGCCGATTTTCGCGATCGCGTTCACCCGGCATGTGCTCGATAACGACGAGCTGATCGAGGCCCATCCGATTTTCCGGCAACTGGCGAAAGAGCGCGGGTTCTTCTCTCCGCAACTGATGAAGAAGATAGCGGAAGCCGGCGGAATGGCTGATTTGCCGGAGGTGCCGCCGGAGATCAAGGGAGTGTTTGTGACGGCTCACGAGGTGACTCCTGAATGGCACATCAAGATGCAGGCGGCATTCCAGGTGCATACGGATAATGCGGTTTCGAAGACGGTCAATTTTGCGAACAGCGCAACGAAGGAAGACGTCGAAAACGTCTATACTCTCGCATACAAACTCGGATGCAAGGGAGTCACGATTTTCCGCGACGGCAGCCGAAGCGGGCAGGTATGGACGAAGAGCATCACCAAGGGTCAGGCTGCACCACAAGGAAACGATATCATTCCGCGTCTGCGCCAGACAGTGACTCAGGGAACCACGGAGAAGGTGGTTATCGGCTGCGGCAATCTGTATGTGACGGTCAATTCGGACGAGATCGGGATCTGCGAGGTCTTCACCAGCACCGGCAGGGCCGGCGGTTGCCCGTCTCAATCGGAGGCGACGAGCCGGCTGGTTTCGCTGGCGCTCAGATCGGGAATCAGCGTTGACGCGCTCATTGAGCAACTGAAAGGCATCCGGTGTCTTTCTACGGTCGCCGCCAAACGCATCAATCCGGATATTCGTTGTCTTTCCTGCCCCGACGCGATCGGCCGCGCAATCGAGAAATATTCGAAGATTCCCGGGCGCCACGCAATCGAGGAGCCCAATGGCGAAGTCGAGACCGAAGCCGCTGTTGAACCGGCAACGGCCGTAAGCGCGTGCCCCGATTGCGGCGCGAAAATCGAGCGCGAGGGCGGTTGCATCGTATGCCGCATGTGCGGCTACTCGAAGTGTAACTGAGTTTCAGGAAACGTGAAGGCCGTTCGTTTCTGCGAGCGGCCTTTTTCTTTGAGTGTGAGACCAAGTCATCGGCGCTGAAGAAGTTGGGCTTATTGCTCGGATGAAGCGGTACGCGCCAAAAGTTGTACGCGCGCTTTGCGAAGCCCGATGACGTGTTTTCGTTCCTGCTGAATGATTTTGTCGATGATCTTCCTGGTTGTTCCGGCCGCGATTTCCCTGCATTCCTGCAGCAAGAGAATGTTTTCCTTCTCAAATTTGATCGCCATATCGACGGCCTCGTCCAGGTTTGCGACGTTTCTGGCGAGAGTCGCCGCCTGTTCTGGGCTCAGAAATATGCGATGATCGATAAGCTCGATGATGTATTGCCGCAGATCGCCGGTTACTTTCGAAGGCCGCGCCGTTTTCCGCCGCCTCTCGAGCTTTTCGGCCACCTCGATGAAGCCTTGCCGATGATTCTCCTCGGCGCGCGCCATCATGCGCGCCAGCTTCTTGATATTTTCGTCGCCTGCATGCTCGGCCAGGCTCCGGTAGAATCCCACGCCTTCGGCCTCGATCAGAGCCAGCTTTTTGATCAACTCAATGATGTCCAGCACTTCCGCCATGACGACCTCCCCTGAACGCGCGCGCGCTGCGCATGTCCCTGATTTTTTCTGCCTGTGTCCCGGCATGCAGATACAGAAATTATAAACGAAGAACGGGAAGCCGGCAAGCGACCCCATTCCCACCCAGGGGCGGGTTTCAAACCCGCCCGTTGTGCTGCTCTTCCTATCCGCAGACGCCATCCTGGGCTCGATCCGCAGATTGCTCTGATATACTCAGATCAGAGAAACCATTTTTGACCACGAATTCGCGCGAATTAGGCGAATTAGAAAGAACGTTTTTGGCCACAGATTACGCGGATTCTCACTGGTTCTAATCCTTTCCAAAATCCGAAATCTAAAACATGTCCCGGACTCGATCCGGGATCCAAAATGGTTGAATCCATCCTCATATTTCAACCGCCGATGTGCGCCGATGTCCTTGCCGTTGTCATTCTGAGCGACAGCGAAGAATCTCTCTCTTCAACCGCCGATCGACGCCGATGAACGCCGACAAGTAAAGCGGGCTTTAGGCGCAGAAGTGTGGGAAAGCCTCGGGCAGGTCATCAGCAATGGAAACAGGTAGACTATGGGAGCGGGATTTCTTTCGACGAAATGATGAAGGAGCCTTTCCCGGCCGACCGCCTTTTTCCCTTGTGGGAAAGTCATCCGATGAAGAGTTGTGATGATATGTTTGATTGGAATTTGACGTGGAAGAAGTGCGATTTTGAGACAAAAGCTGCAGTTGTTGTCAAACGCTCCCTCAAGAAAAGTTCTTCTTGACATGAGACGTCCAGACGTCTATAATGCAGCGTATGAGTGACAGGAGAAGAAGCCGACCTGGGCAGGTGAGGGATGCAATAATGAAGGCAATGTCCTTGGCTTCGAAACCTATGTCCGTAAAGGAAATTGAGGAAGATGTCTGCCGGATGATCGGTGAGACACCTTCTTCCTCAATCCGTTCGTATCTGCGACTGAATAATCCCGAATTATTCATTCGGGAGTCACACGGTCTTTATTCCCTGCGAAGAAATCAGAATGCTGCCCTGCAGCAGGAAATTTATCTGGGCACGTGGTGCAAGCCAGCTCGCTTTGGAAAATCGATCATTTATCATGCTGATTGTTTCGACTGGTTGAGAATTCAGAAAGATTGTTCGTATCACGCAGTGGTAACTGATCCCCCCTACGGACTGCATGAATATACCGAGGAACAGCAAACAAAACTGAGGAATGGCAAGGGAGGCGTTTGGAGAATTCCACCATCTTTCGATGGAAACAAGAGATCGCCGCTTCCCCGATTTACTACGCTCACGCCTGATCAATTGGAAGAGATTAGAACATTCTTCTTTCTTTGGGGGAAGTTGCTCCTCCCAAAGCTCGTTCCGGGAGCCAACGTAATCATTGCGTCAAACCCCTTATTATCTTTTATCGTTTCTGGAGCATTGGCGGACGCAGGTTTTGAGCGCCGTGGTGAAATCATTCGCCTTACCATGACCATGCGGGGAGGAGACCGCCCAAAAGCCGCTCATGAGGAATTTCCAGATATTAGCGTCATGCCGCGTTCGATGTGGGAACCTTGGGTGGTTTTTCGCAAGCCGGTTGAAGGAAGAATTCAGGACAACTTAAGGAAATGGAAAACAGGGGGCTTTCGAAGACCGAGGAAAGACACACCTTTCGGGGATGTCATTAGCTCAGCGCCCACTCGAAAGAAAGAGCGTGAGGTTGCCCCTCATCCCAGTCTGAAACCGCAGTCATTTCTGCGTCAATTGGTACGGGCCGTATTGCCCTTGGGCGAGGGAATTTTAGTGGATACTTTTGCCGGGGCAGGTTCCACTTTAGCGGCGGCCGAGGCCGTGGAATACGAAAGTATTGGCATTGAGAAGGATGAGTACTACTTTCAAATGGCCTGCGACTCAATACCACGCCTTATTCAGTTTCAGTAAATTTATAAATCCAGTTCTCTCTCAATTTCTTTATGCCGTTCTTATGGAGCGTTGCGGTCCGTGTGCCCAACTCCCCACGCGGATTCCTGCGAAAATCCTCGACCGTCACCTTTCCCAGATAAACTTCGAGAAAAGTCATTGGCCGCCGATCGCGCGCCGGCTCAGTTCGATTATCTACGTCATAGACAAAGACACACATCCATTGGTCTCTTGCGCCATGAGTGTCAACCGCGCCGCCAATCTTTCTGGTGGTCTTGATTTCAACTCCTTCAGTTCCCCCTTTTACTGCATTGCCGGCATAGACACCTTGAAGAACCAAATCAGGGTGACCGTTGAAGTATTGATTCTGCTTGAGAACGCGTGAATGCTTGGCAAGGCTCGACGTTAGCATATCTGAAAGAACACCGGACATGATGGCGGGCCGCAGCATGTCATCAAGGCGTTCAAGTCCCTTTTCTGCGAGATGATTATTGACATCAAAAAAGAAGTCATAGACATCCTGCATGGCTATTTGAAAATCCTGCAGCCTCAATTCATAAGGAAGGATTGCATCAACATTGAAATTGGAAATATCAGCTTTATTTCGGATCATGAATTTGGGGCCTCAGAATAGACTGAATCCATTATAGTCATGCGCAGAAGTATGTCAAGCTTTTGAACTACTATCGCAACGGGATGTGCGCTAGCTATGGTAAAAAAGGAGGCACCAAAATGACTGTCAAAGAGGCTATTGTTCAGTACCTGGCGTTCCATGAAGCAAACTCGAAGCCGCACACGGTGAAGAGCTATAGGTATTTACTCCGGGATGTTGAGATGGCTTTCGGAGGAAAAGAATTAGCTGAAATTAGCCCTGCAGACATTTTCGGATTTTTGTCCTCCAAGACGGAGGGTCTTAAGGAAGGAACCAAGAACCATACTTTCATTATGATCAAATTTTCTTCAATTACTGCATGAACATTCTGGGAACAACAAAGGCAAACCCCTGTGATACCGAAAACTTGAGGAAGGCCTTTCGAAGCCCGCAACCGGGAAGGAGGATGATTCTAGGAAAAGAAACAATAGATGAGGTTATCTTTTGTACTCCCAAGCTGCGGGACCGGCTGTTTCTGGAATTGCAAGACCGGAGCGGACTCAGAATCGGAGAAGTCCTGCGGCTGAAGGTAATAGACATTGAAGGACGTAAACTGAATCTGTCTCTACCGAAAAGCGGCAGAGAATCTGAAGAAGCGTACATGCCGGAATCTCTGGCGACCAGATTGAACGCATACATTCTGGACAGGAATTTGGGTCTAGAAGCGCGTATCTTTCCGCTGACGTACTCAGGCGGAAGAAGAATCGTGAAAGCCGCGGGAGAACGAATAGGAGTTGTATTGAGGCCACATGACCTGAGACGGCATTCTGCTACCTACGCAAGCAGAAGCGGCGTCCCGCTGGAGGTGGTATCGAAGGTGATTCTGCGACACAAAAACCTTGTCACGACCCAACTGTACTTAGAGCTTATCCGTAAATAATTATTGTCTTTTATTATCGGCTGTGGTATGCTCGTATGCATGAGCGCACTCAGATCATGGACGGTATCAGATGCATTATG
>QZKU01000131.1 GCA_003598085.1 Candidatus Abyssobacteria bacterium SURF_5 | reverse complement strand
TCCCTACATGTGAGATTCGGTGCTGGACTGGCGGCTACCCTTTGTCCAGACCAGACTTTCACTGGTAAGAACTTGTATGCTTCCTTGGCGCACATCCGTCAAATTCGTGTTCCGAAAAGAGAGATTCTTCGCGCTCGCTCAGAATGACAAAAGAGGAAGGTTAGAATGATGCGGCTGAAGCCGCGTGTTCTGGATTCCCGCCCCGGATCAGGTCCGGGGCAAGCTTTAAGGCCTGCGGGAATGACACGAAAAAATCGGTGTGCATCTGTGTTTATCTGTGGTTTCAAGAATTCGATCAATTCGCGGAATTCGTGGTGAAGGAAGAAGAGGAAGTTTGAAATGACCACGCGAGACGCGTGGCAGGCATGGCTGGGGCCGCGTATTCCGGATGCCTGGCGGCAGCGGGGTCGAGCCCCGAACGCAGGCGGAGCAGGAATGGCACCTGATCGGGGTCCGGGGCAGGCTCATGAAAAATCCGTGTGCCCGCAGTCGAGCCGAGTTTATGCGGCGAAATAGCGTTCGTGCGATTCTTCGAGCGTTTCCCTCAGAATAGCGAGGCACTGATCGATTTGCTGCTCCGTGATGATGAACGGCGGCGCGAGCATGATGTGGTCGCCCCGTCCCTGGTCGTCCTGATAGTAGCCCGGATAGAAGAAGGCGCCTTTCATCATGCACTGCATGATGACGTCCATTTTCACGTTTTTTTCCTTCGGGAACGGTTCCTTCGTTTTCTTGTCCTTCACGAACTCGACGGCCCAGAGCATGCCTTTGCCGCGCACGTCGCCGACCATCGGGAGATCGAGAAGCTGCATCAGGCTTTCCTGCAGGTAATGCCCCATCTGCTCGGCCCGCTGGATGAGTTTCTCCTTTTCAATGATTTTCTGCACCGCGTTCCCGATCGCGCACGAAAGCGGGTGCGCCGAGAAGGTATACAGGTTCTGGAACTCGACTTCCTTTTCCTCGAACAATTGCACGAGCTTTTCGCGCACGGCCATGCCGGCCAGCGGCGCATATCCGCTGCTGACGCCTTTTGCGAAGACCGCGACATCGGGGATTACATTAAAGTGGTTCATCCCCATGTTCTTGCCGGTGCGTCCAAAGCCAGTCACCACCTCGTCGAAGATGAGGACGACATTATACTTGTCGCACGTTTTGCGGATGATCGGGAAATATTCGGGCGGCGGCACGGTCGCGCCCGCGGCCGCAGCTACAATCGGCTCGGCTATGAAAGCGGCGACGGTATCCGGGCCTTCTGCGAGAATCTTTTTTTCGAGGGCGCGCGCGCAGTCGATATCGCAGCCGGGATATTCCTTTCCGAATGGGCAGCGATAGCAGTAACACGGTTCGATGTGGGGCGTATCCCACAGCATCGGGATATAATCGGCTCTGCGCTTCGGGATATCGCCGAACGAGAGCGTCGCGAGGGTATTTCCGTGGTAGCTGAGCTTGCGCGAAATCACCTTGTATTTCGATGCCCTGCCCGCAACCACCTGGTATTGCCGCGCGAACTTGACGGCAACCTCATTCGCTTCCGAGCCGCCCGAGGCGTAATAGATGCGGTTCAATTCCGGCGGCATCAGTTTCTTTATCCGTTTCGTGAGCTCGATTCTGGGTTCCGAAGCGAAAACCGGAAGAACGTAGGATGTTTGCTCGAGCGCTTTTTTGGCGGCTTCGGCGACTTCCTTGCGGCCATGCCCGATATTGACGGCCATCGGCCCGCCGGAAGCGTCGATCAACTTTCTGCCATAGGAGTCATATACGTAAACGCCCTCGGTCTTCGTCGTCAAAACCGGCGGCAGGTGCGGGTCCTTATAGAACATGTTTTGAACAACTTCCTGCATATCCATATACTTCCTCCTCTGGCAGTTGTTACGCGTTCTCGATTAATTCAAGGATAAACGGCTTGGTGTCGAGATAAGCATACCGGCGCATGCCGTGTCCCTGCTGGAGTATTCCGACTCCCAACTCGCGAAATTTCCGAAGGTCTTCGTCGAATGTAGACGTGAATCTTCCCAAATGATGGATACCTTCGCCGTTGCGTTCGAGATACTCGACGTGGACCGAGTCGCCCTCGAGTATCTGGATCAATTCGATCTGGAGCGGGCCCAGGTGCGCAAAGCCGAGCCTGCCCTTGATCATTATCTCTCTGCCGTCGGCCAGCGTCGCCGGCGCCTCGCCCTCGATAATATTGAAGGCATCCTTGCCGAGGAACGGTTCGTATGCGCGGGCGGTGGCTTCGACGTCACGAACCACGATGCCGATTTGATCGACAGATGGGAACGGGATACTTTCAAATTCCATAATTTGTGCCCTTTGAATCACAGGTCGAAAAAACCACTGATAGAGTATTCGGCTGGTGTAAAATGTGCAGGTCTGGCCCCATTGGAATTCCTCGCACATTCAAGATCGGCCGAATGAATTCGGCCCTACCAAAAGGGGTTTCGCAGCGCAATCAAATGTGTAGGTGTGACCTCCTTGCAACTCTTAATCGCACATCTCGTCGATTTCGGAGAGCACCTTGTTGAGGACATCGATGCCGAAATCGATTTCGTCGCTGGTAATCGTAAACGGCGGCGCCACACGAATGGTATTCGGGACAGCCGAGCCGACCATGACGCCGTTGAAAACGCATTTTTCGGATATCATCACCTCGGGATACTTCGAGATGTCGCCGGTAAACGTGGCGAAGCGGTCTTCCTTCACAAACGGCTCTTTTGTCTGCTTGTTCTTGACGACTTCGAATCCGCCGAGCAACCCGACGCTTTCGGCCAGCCCGATGCACTTATGCTCGCCCTCGAGCTCCTTCAGCTTCTTGTGGAGATAGGCCCCCTTCTCGGCCACGACTGCGGGCATGTTCTGCTTTATCTGATATTCCACCGCCGCCGCAACGCTTGCCGCCGCCAGCGGGTGGCCCGCATGCGTGCTTCCCGACCAATAGCGGTACTTATCCATCTCCTTGGTGATATCTTTCGAGAGGACGACGCCGCCGACGGGGACGGCGCATCCGTTCATGCCTTTTCCAATCGTCATGATGTCGGGCGTCACGCCTTCATAGAGCTGATACGCGAACCATTTCCCGCAGCGGCCGAACCCGCAGATGACCTCGTCGTCGATCCACAAGATGCCGAGTCGGCGCGTCATCTCGCGAAGCTGCGGGATATATTCCGGCGGCGGATTGATGGCGGAGCCGCCGTAAAAGATCTCGGTCACAACGGCGGCGACCGTCTCGGCGCCGACCGTCTTTATCAGGTTTTCGGAGGCCTTGATGCATGCAAGCGTGCCGTCCGCCTGCTTGCACGAAGGGTAAGTATGTCCGACCGAGCATCGATAGCAATAGGGGGCGGGCACGATATGGAAGCCGGTCCCGGGGAAATTGGGCACGTCGCGGATCTGGCCGGAGGTTGGCGAGGCCAGACTGGCGCGGTAATAGCGATTGCGTGATGCGCCCGCCGCGCCGCTGCTCGAGCCGTGATAGGCATATTCGCGCGTGATGATGTTGGGCCGGCCCGTCAGGTTCTTCGCGATGGCGAAAGCCTGCTCATTTGCTTCGCTGCCCGTATTGACAAAGCGGATGCGCCCGGCCCAGTTGTCCGGTCCGAGCAGGTCTTCCATGATCAATTTGGCCGCGCGCGCTCGGTACTCGGTGCAGAAAAGCTCCTGCACAAAACCGACCTTGTCGAGCGCCTCTTTGATGGCGGCATTCACGTACTCATTCTTGTATCCCAGGTTGGCGGCGATGACCTGACTGCAGAAATCGAGCAGTTTCATGCCGTTGGCAAGGACAACATAATTGCCTTCGGTGTGGTCGACCGGGATGAACCGGTATTCGTCGGCCGCCTGCTTGACGTGGAAGTAATACTTGCTGTCCCACTCGTATATCTGGTCCCAATTGGTTTCCTTCGTCATGTGCGTCCCCCTTTACCGTGGCTCGCCCGCGGGTTTATTCTCAATGAACGCCGCTCAATGAATGCGGGATAATTATACTGCCGCCGTTTCACCGAAAGCAAGCGGAAACAAAACGATCAGGCCGCACCGGCGACTTCCTGTGCGGCGGGGACTACGGCGGGTTTCTTGCGCTCTTCTGTCAGGGCGAGCGAGAGGAGGCGGATGATCCAGGTGCCGAAGACCAGCATCAGCGTAGCCTGGTATGCGATGAGCGGATAACCGCCATCGGTTTTCGGAAACAGAGCGACGATGTTGCCCATGAGCTGAGTGAAGGCTGCGCCGCCGAGAAACGTAAAGAAATTGATGATTCCTACCGCGATTCCGAGTATTTCGATCGAGAAGGCTTCACGCACCATCGCGTGGGTCAGGACGCCGCCGCCGGCAGCCATCGCCATAAGGAAAAGGAAAGAGGGGATGACCTCGCGCGGAAGCGCTTGCGGCAGGAAGGCGGGGATGAACCAGACGGCGATGCTCAGGAGGGAGCCCCAGACCAGCACGCGTTTTCGCGATTTCACCAATCTGTCGGACAGGAGCCCCCATAGAGGCGCTCCGCAGATGCCGCCTGCGGAGTACCACAGAAGCGCATTGCCGACTTCGATCAACGAAAATCCGTAGGTGCGGCTGAGGAACGGTCCCGCCCACAGGCTCTGAAACCCTTGCTGCGAGCTTCCCGCAATCATGAAGATCACGAGCATCAGGTAACTGCGATTGCGCATGAGCGCGCAGATTGTTCTGAAAAACAAAATCGTTCTGTCCCATCCGCTTTCCCCCGGCTGTGATAGAGGCGAAGCGATGTGCGCGGGTTCGTCGTTGGGCGTGTTGCGCACGCGGAAGTATACGAGAGCGATTAATCCCAATGTCAGGAGAGCGACAAACCCGTAGGAGACTCTCCAGCCGACCGCCTCGACCGAGAGGGCGAGCGGGGTAGTCGCCAGCATGTTCCCCAGCATCCCGAGCGACATGAGCAACCCGAGCACGGTCCCGAACTCGTGTTCATCGAACCACGCGCTCAGTATCTTGATGAGCGAAAGATAAATACACGAGATCCCGGCTCCGATCAGAATTCTTCCGGCCATCGCCGCGGAATAACTCCATGCGACCGCGAACAGGACAGTTCCAGCGGTTGCCAGGGCAAGCGACAGGAGCACGGTTCGCTTTGCGCCCACATTATCCGCAAGATAGCCGGCGGGCAGTTGAAGAAACGCGTAACAGTAGAGCAGCACACCCCCAAGAAGTCCGAGTTGGGCCGGTCCGAGGTGGAACTCCCCGACGAGCAGATCGCTGATGACGGCCAGCGTCACCCGATGAAAGCTGACGTAGCAATATACCAGCGATACGGCCGCAAAAAGCACCAGTTTTTTGCGTCTCAATATGGATGGAATATGCATGAGCGATACCGGGGCTGGGAGAGTGATGTTGAATTGCCTGCTGCAATTATTGGATGGTATTATAAGAGAGCGACCGAATGAAGTCAACAGCATCTGGAGGCGGGAGATCGACGAGATGAAACAGGTGAGAATTTATACGAGCGAGAACTGTTACTATTGCGACCGCGCCAAAGTGCTTTTGGGCAAGAAAGGGGTAGCCTACGAGGAGATCGACGTCGAACGGAATCGGAATGCGATGATGGAGGTAGTCAAAACCACCGGACGCCAGACGGTTCCGCAGATCTTCATCGGGGATTTCCACGTCGGCGGCTGTGACGATCTGTATGCGCTCGATGCGCAGGGCAAGCTGGATGCGCTCCTCGGACTCGAGCAGTAGGAGGGCGGGCTTGATCCGGCTGCTTCAGTAGCCAGCGGCCTTCTTCATCATCTCGAAGATTTCCGTTTGTTCGAGATAACCCGCCGGCTCCCCGGCGGCGCCCCATCTTACGAGGATAACCGGCTCCGAGTAGTGCTCGACCGTCGCCCACGCCATTGAGTACTCCGTACCCAGGACACGCGCCAGCGCCTGCATCGGGTAAGCGTATTCCCTGTATCGGGGTTTCGTCACGTGAAATGCCGACAACGGACCGGCCCGAAGAATCTCTGCAGCCTGTCGCTTCGTAATCTGGACTCCAAAGTGTTTCGCCACGATTTGCTTCAGGTTTCCTGCCGAAGGCTCACTTTCCAGGAGTAAGAGAAGGTATTCAAACGAAATGTCCTGCAGAGCTATTTTCTTTATTGATCCCTCGCCCGGATAGAACGTGTCTTTCAGGACATCCGAGTACCGTGCCGAGAGCGTAGGGGCGGCCGTCGCGTGATCGGCGGTAATGAAGATCGCCGTTTGAGGATGCGCGCGCGCAAAATCGAGCGCGGCTCCAACGGCTTCATCAAATTCGAGCGCTTCCGCGAGCATAGCGCCGGCGTCATGATTATGCGCCGCATGATCGATGCGGCCTCCCTCTACCATCAGGAAGAATCCCTTTTCATCCCTGGAGAGGGCAGTCAGAGCGAGCCGCGTCATTTGAGCCAGAGAGGGTGTGTTGGCGGCATCTTTCGGCTGTCGATCGAGCGCGTACGGCATGTGCGAGGCGGCGAAGAGGCCGAGGATTTTGTCGGAATCTTCGGCCGCCAGAAGCTGGTCCCGGTTGTGGAGGATCTGATATCCGGAGTTTTCCATCTTCTCGAGCAGGTTAATGTCGTCCCTTCGTTTCGATTCAAGATCGGCGCCTGCGACACGACTTATCGGCGCGAATTCGGAGGCTTTCTGTTCGTCAGGAATCCAATATGCAAGTCCGCCTCCCATTAACACGTCAACCCCTGCGTCGGCCATCTGAGCGGCGATTTCAGCCTCCGACTCGCGTTCAAATGCGTGAGCGGCGAAAGCGGCCGGGGTCGCATGCGAGATGGAGGTAGTCGTGACAATGCCCGTTCTTTTTCCCGCCCGCGCGGCGAGTTCGAGGATTGTTATTGCGCTCTCGCCATCCGGCGTCATCGATATCGTTCCGTTCCTCGTTTTGATTCCGGTCGCCAGCGCGGTTGCGGCGGCCGCAGAATCAATCACGAGCACATCGGCGGGGGACACGTGCACAAGCGCGACGTCGCCTTCGTCCATCGCGGATTCCAAATGGAGGCTTCTGTTCTCGAGTATGCGCGCATAATCGCGCAGCAAACCGATGACTTCAAAGCCCATTCCGTCTCCAATGAGGAGGATGATATTTTTTGCTGGGCCGGTCGGGTTGGAAAGAGGAGTTTGGGGTTCGGCGGGCGCGCTTGAGACCGCCACAACAAGCGAAACCAGGAGGACAGCAAGCAAGAGACAGTGCTGTATCCGGCAAGGCTTCATGACGAGCCTCCTTTCATTGTCCGGTTGCGGCAGGCTCGATCGGTGACGTCCATTTATGTCTTCCAACGGGAATCCCGGCCGAGCTCAAGCCGGGGGATAGAACCAGCGCCGCGAGTTCATCGCGCTCGGCCAGATCATTAAAAGCGGCATAATACAATTTCGAATCTTGCACCAGGACCGGCATTTTAATTCGACCGGTCTCCAGTTCCCCCAGGCGCGTTCCGTCGGCGCAACGAAACGCAAATAACCTGTTTTCATCTGAGGCGATGAACAAAGCCTCCTCGTGAACGGCCGGTGAAAAGCTGGTCTTGTTGCCGCCGGCTCCCTTCCATTTCAGGGCGCCCGATTCCGCATCGATGGCAAACACGTTGCCTTCGCGCGTGCACACGTACAGAATCCCGTCCGCCAGTGCGGGCGACGAAAAGACGCATCCGCCAACCGGGACTTTCCAGAAAAGGCTGCCGTCCCCTGCGCTGAGCGAGTAGACATGCTGGTCCCACGAACCGACAAAGACACGATCCCCATCAACCAGAGGGGCGGCGGTCACCTTATCTTTGGTTTCGAATTTCCATTGTACGCTGCCTGTCTCCACGTCGACGGCTCGAACGGTCCCATCCTCGGCGGCCACTATCAGGTTCTTCCCGAATACCGCGGGCGGGGCAAACACCTGTCCTCCCAGAGTGAACATCGGCTGTGGCGGCTCGGTTGCCTCGGGCGCACCGCCGCGTCCAAGCAGCAGAACCCCGAACAGAAGCACGTTCAGAAGGATGCTTGCCGCCAGCGCGACTCTTACCGTCGTTGGGGTCTGCAGGATGACGCGCTCCCTGACCCGGGGCGCGGGGCGCGCCTGTGCGGGCGGTGGAGCGGCGGCGGCGATTTCCTTCGCCGTGACTCCGCCTGCAGCCCGCAGGTGTTCCGGAAGCGCCTGGGTCAGCGCATTGATCACGTGCCGGAAACTCTCGTAGCGATTTGCCGGCTGTTTCTCGATCATCTTCGCGATGATGTTCGACAGGTTGCCGGGTATTTCAGGATTGATGAGTTTCGGCGATTCCGGCATCTTGGTTATGTGCATCTGAAGGATCTCGACCGCCGTCTGCGCGTTGAACGGGACTTTCCCGGTCAACATCTCGTACAGCACGATTCCGAGCGCGTAGATATCGGTGCGCTTGTCGACGGCTGTTCCCGAAGCCTGCTCCGGAGACATGTATTCAGGGGTGCCCATAATTGTGCCGGTAACGGTTAGGCGGGTTCCCTGCTCAGTATGGGCGATGCCGAAATCCATTATTTTGAATTTGCCGGATTCGTCCGACATGATGTTGTCCGGCTTGACATCGCGATGGATGATTCCCTGAGCGTGGGCCGTATCGAGCGCATCGGCGATTTGGACAAGAATCGATATGGCCTCCGCGACCGGCAGCCGACCGCGCTGCTCGAGGAGCTTCCTCAACGTCATTCCGCCCAGGTACTCCATCGCGAAATAATGGGTGCTTTCCTGCTCGCCGATGTCGAAAATTTTGATGATATTCGGATGGTTGAGACGAGCCACGGCTTTCGCCTCGCGGCGGAATCGCTCGATATATTTCGGAGTCCGGGTGAATTCCGGTGGAAGCACCTTGAGTGCTACGGTGGCATTCGATTCGGAATCGCGTGCGAGATACACGTTGCCCATCCCGCCTTTTCCGATTTCCTTCAGGAGTTCATACTTGCCCAAGCGCTTTTGCACAATCGTTCCCTCGCTATGGTGTGGAGAAGTCGAACTGGAATCCGTCGTAAGGGCACCAGCCGCGGCGCTGGTTCTTCTCGACGTAAAACATCCGTTCGCAACTCGGGCACGAGACCCATTTGAAATTGCTGCTGTCAATCCGTGTTTCCGGCGCGGAAGCTCTTGTTGAGATGTCCCAAGCCACCAACCCAATGAGGACGGCGAGAAGGATCAGCACAAGCGCTTTGTGTAACATTGGATGGTCTCTCTTTCAGGTTTGCCCGCAGTAAAGCTGACGGGTTGGCGAATGCCCGCTTTGCCGAAAGGCACTGCAAGAATTGGGATCAGGTTACGTTTTCTTTCGTTCCGAATTTCTCAGTTAACGTCTTCATGAGTTGGGTGAAGTGCTTTTTTGCCCTTCTCGCTCCGGAACGATTTTCTTTCAACAGCCTGAATCCCTTGAGTGTGTGCCGCTCGACCAGAAGAAAGAGGATATTTTCACCTTTTGACTTCGGGAAAATATAGAACTTATCGGCCGGCTGCTTCCACTCGAATACGTAACCCGTCAGTTCTTCATCGTCTGCGAACACAATTTGCGCGAGATGCCCTGTCCGCGGCGGCTTCAGAGAGAGGAGATTCCGGCTGACATCGCCATCGAAATCGCGCACAAAAGTGACTGCTTTTAGTTCATGGAAGCGCGCATAGCTCTTGATCGGCTGCGCTGCCCGTTCGCGCAAGAGGAATGAGAACCCTTCGGCTGTGATATCCCAATCCAGAAGCCAGCCCTGTTTCACCTCACCGGAGAGATAATGCAGGACTACCTGCCGAAGCGGCATCGGCTGTTCGTAGCGAAACTCGAAGGCGCCGATTTTCACGCGGTCCAAATGATTGAGCGGAACTCTTCCCGAGAGCGCCATTTCATTGATAATTACCTGAGTTCCGGGCGGCGATGCCTGAAGAAAGGTTTGGACCACGTCGTCGGATCTTGTTCCGGTCAAAATATAACGCTTATCCACCAGGGAGATATGGGAGATCTCGACATCGATGCCTTCGCCCGTTCCAATCACGACCGATTTTATTTTTGATTTTTTTGCCGCCCGGCTGATGTTGATGTCTGTCGCCAGGCCCCTGGTCGGGTCTTTCAGGAGTATCAATTTGCCGGCTGGGTCCGCCTTCTTCGTGAGATAGTCATATGCCGACTGCCGTACGCCGCTGAGTGAAAGGACGGCGACAGCGGCAAGGATCAGGGCGCCGGCGCCGCCCGCGACATAAAAGGCAATGAGCTTAAGATTCAGCGGTTTCTCGCGGACACTTACCATTATTGGCAGTTCGCGCCGGTCGAAAGTCCATCCGGTGGGCGAGGAGAATCTAATCTTGCCTTCGTACTCTCCTTCTGTCAGCGGAGGAGCGTCTTCCTCCCGTGAGAGCGTGAGGTAGACGACTATCTCTCTTGGCTGATGAACGGGCAGCACGTTCAGGCGCAATCCTTCGGGCAAAGCGATGTCGGCTTCCACGCGAACCGCTTCGAGCTTGTCCGGGAATTCCTGCCACATGGGCAGGATATAGAGATCTCTGGTTTCCTTGTAGATGCCTTCGAGTTCGACGGGCCCAAAATGAATGGGCTGAGAAAGAAAGACTTTCAACGATTCTGAAACTGAGAAACGAAAAGGAATAGAGAACGGATTCACCATGAGAAGTTGCGGGTCGGACGGGTAGAAGAAGAAACGGCCGCCGTAATCGCCCCGCGCGAACCCTCGGCTCTCGAGGTGAAACGTTTCGCTCCACGGCTTGCTCTGGCACATTATTCGATAGGGACGGATATCAAACAACCGGTCCACCGTTTTCCCGCCCACAATATCCTCGATGTCCATCTCGATCATTTCGAGCCGGTCCGGTGGGCGCCGCGGGAAAAAAGAGAGCGTGAAGATAGTATGGGCCGGAATTTCGGGAACCCCGCCGATATTTTTCTCCTCCTCGACTACTCGAACGTCTGCGAGTGTCGCCTGCTGCAGCCACCGTTTGTCTTTCGGCCAATGGACGACGCGTGCTCCTACAGAATTCAGAAAAGACTGCAAGTCGGCTTCGACGATATCGCCCATGTAGAAGCAGACGAAGTGATAGTTGAGGCCGACCTCCAAATCGGAAAACTTGGTCTTCAGCGAGGTCAGCGTGATTTTTTCGGTTGACGGGTTTTCAGGTCCGCGCCCGTCGGTGATCAGCACCAGCAGCCGGTCATTGCGGTGCGCCCGGCGGTAGCTCTTTCTGATTTCGGTCAGGCCCTTTTCGAGAGCTGGCGAGAAGTTGGTGCCGCTTCCCGTTCCACGAAGCTGCAGAAGCTGCGCCTGGAGGTTCTTGATGTCCGACGGCTGGCGGACCGTTCCCGTCGATATCATTACGGGATTCTTTGAAAACTGATAGCACGTGAACGAGTCGCCCTCGCTCGCTCCGCCGGCGAATCGATGCAATATCCCGACAATTGCGGGGAGGTAAGCGGTCATGCTTTCGGAACTGTCGACAAGAAATACAACGTCTTGAGGAGGCACTTCCTGAGAGAAAGCCGGCGGCGCAAAGGCAAAGAAAAAGATGAAGGGCAGGACGATGAAAAGCAGCTTTGAGCTGGTTCTCCCTGTCGGCATCTTACTCCGAAAATTTCCTTGGTAAGGATTGAGAGAACGATGTATATGCAAATTCTAGCACAATGAAAACATGAAGTCAAAACAACATATGGAGCAGATTCCTCATCCTTGAGTGTCAGTCGCTATTCGCGGAGCGATGCCGAGTAAGCCCGGGCGATCGTGGTCCAGCGGAAATCATTGAGCAGGCGCAGAATCTTGTTTCTTCCGGAGCGGCGTCCCACATTGTTAAAGAAGCTTTCCTTGAGGGAGAGGTCTATTTTGATATGACGTCTGTCTATATCGCTCGGGTGGAAATACAGCATAAACGAATCGCCCCGCGAGTGGGTGATGGAGACGAGGGCTCTCTGGAGAAAAGAGGGAAGCAGCCGCAGGTAAATGCCGCCGCCGAACGGTATCCTGAGTCTGCCGAATTCCATTGCCTGCGGCGGAATCTCGATGAGGCTGTTTCCGGCGGCTGTGGTAATGCGGCAGGGATGAACGGGAAATCCGGCCACTCCATACATGTAGTTGTGGATGGGGAATATGCTGGAATCGTAAAGGAATCCGCTTTCGCACAGAACGTCCAACGCCCACGGGTTCCTCTCGGTAATCGAGCAGGACGGCGCCCTGAATCCGATTACTTTCCTGCCGGCCAGTCCGGAGAGCACGTCGGCGGCGCGGGCGACATCTTCCTTGAACGCCGCGGGGTTTTGCTCGTAGATCAGCTTGTGCGAATAGCTGTGGCACGCGATTTCGTGACCGTCTGCCGCAATGGCCTTTACCAGATCGGGATGTCGTTCGGCTACGGAGCCGAGTATGAAGAACGTCGCCTTCGATTCTTGCGGCTCGAGCGCCCGCAGGATATCGGCTGTATTCTCGCGCACCCTGCTGATGCTCGTGTCGATGCGGGACCAATCGGCGCTGTGGTAGTTTACATGATACCATTCTTCGACGTCGACGGTGAGGACATTCGGCGCCTGAGCGGGGAGGTCGAGCGGAGCGATCTCACGAAGGTTGAGCGGATTTCTCATTTTTCTTTTCGAGCTGTTCCAGCTTCCATTGCAGAATCCCGATCTGCTGGCTGAGAATTTCTTTCTCGCGCTCATGCTTCGAGAACATCACGGTCAGGTACAGGAGCAATCCGACGCAAAAGACCAGTCCGCCCAGCATGAAGATGGCCGGCTCATACCGAATCCCGAGCAGGTGCGCAAGCCTGATCCAAAGAGAATACCACAGCGTCAGAATGAAGACGATAAGGCTCCCGGCGAACCAGATCACGCCTAACTGGTCCTTCAATTTGTCGCGCCGAATAAGCTCGAAAATGACCAGCGTCAAGAGTCCGGCGCAAATCTTGATTACCAACAGAACCGGCTGTTCCATGGATTCTCTCCCGTTTAATGTCTTTGCAGTAAATAGATGATAACCTTTGTCGTCACCTTTATTGCGTAATAGATCGAGTGCAGCGAGTCTATCGACGATTTCCCGCTTTGCCGCTCCTTCATTTCAATCGGCGCCTCGATCACCCGAAACCCGTTGCCCAGCGCGTTCGCGACGGCCTCCACTTCCGGGTAATCCGATGCGTACTCGCGCGCGTACAAGGCGATCAGCCGCCGGTTCATCGCCTGAAAACCCGACGTTGGATCGGTGATCCTTTGATTAAAGAGGATCGCGATAAGGAACGAAAACCATGAGATGCCCAGCCGTCTGATCTTTGAAGCCTGGTATCCTTTTCCCTGAAGGAACCGCGAACCGATACACAAGTCTGCTTCTCTCCGAATGACGGGATCAAGGATGCTGCTGATGAAGGAAGGCGGATGCTGGCCGTCTGCGTCCAGCCTGATGAGATTGCTGTAATCCCGCTCATGCGCGAATTTGAATCCGGTCTGCAGAGCGACCCCGATCCCGCCGTTCAACGGAAGCCTGATAGCCTCCGCACCGGACGCACTTGCTATGGCCGCCGTATTATCCGACGAGCCGTCGTCAACCACCAGTACATCGAATGCGTACGGCAGCCCCGAGACCTCCCGATGAATTTCATCAATGACACCGCCGATGTTCTGAGCTTCGTTATAGGCGGGTATCAGGATCAGGATTTTCGGTTCATCCGGACTCTTCATCTTTTTGCTGTGCATTTATAGGCCATTGCGAGTCTTCCACGAAGCCGTCGTTTCTATTATAGATTCTGCTGCACAACCCCACTCTCGGGTTCAACCGCGCTATGGTAGGTGCGAATTTATTCGCACATTCAAGACTGGCCGAATGAATTCGGCCCTACCAAAGGGGGGTCTGCAGCGGAATCTATTATAGAGAAATTCTTCTTTCCCGTATAGAACCGCTTGCCGACCTGCTTCAGAAAATGTCGTACGCCCCGAAGGAAACGGCCATTTCCCTCACCGTCATTCCTGAAATCGAAACGGAATGACCCTGCAGGATGACCGAGAAAGGCTGCGGCTCGAACCTGTGCGGAACGACAACGAATCCAAGTCGCGTCAGGATCTCTTCTTTTCGGGAGCCGGGGGCGACGAGGCAAAATGTTGCCGCGCAATCGCCGCTTTCGCTCTCGGAAATTATGTGCGCGATCAGGCTCTCCACTGCTTCGGGTTCATGCTGTGGCGGCAGGAAAAGGTCGTTGATCGTAGTGATACGGACTCTGTCCCACAAAGAAAGCCGATAAACCGCCACCCCCGATGGAGCGTCGTCCCCGCCCGTTGTAATGATACGATATGGCCGTCTCGGAACATCGGTATAGCGCCAGTTGAGCCAGTCGATATTCGGATCGAGCGCGAGATCCGCATCCTCCCTCAGCCGCTCGAGCGGCAGTCCATTGAATGAGCGCCTCGATTGGACTGCGGCTTTTATTCTTGGTTTTTTCAACAGGAATCGGGCAAGCCTGCGGTCGATTCCGGCTGCGCCTAATATTCTTGCCGCCGGAAAGCGAACGGCGGCAAGAGCGGCGGGATTGTGAAGAAACACGAGCAATTTGGCCGTCCCGATATCGCTATAGCCGATCTTTCGCGTCAGACTCGGGAAACTGTTCGGATTGGGCAACCCGTAGGAAAGCGCAATCCCGGATCTTTTGAGCGCGTCGCACACCATTCTCCCGCACTCCGAGAAGAGGCCCCGCCCCATGTAGTCGGAACGAGTCATTCCGTTCACCAGTTGGCATGCCATAAGGGGGGCGCCGCGGAAAACAACAGGCGTCGGCACGGCGGCCAATGCAGTCACGACCATTCCGTCCGGCTTCTTGCCGATCCCAATGATCGCTCTTCCCAGCGGGTTGCGCCGGTATTCCCAGTCGAAATATTCCGCAAAGCGGGTGTCGGTCGCTCCGCGGTCCTGGCGGACCAGCGCGAGGATGCCCGCTTCTTCGGAATCATCCCACAACTTGAATGAGATATTTTCTTGGATCATTTTCCCTTGTCAGCGGCAAGAATTACGGAAACCGGATACCGGCGGCGCACTGGTTGCCGAAGCAGCCGTTGACCGGCAGGTAAAACGCATAGGAATAAGAATAGTTCGAGGGTCAGCGGAAAAAATCTCTGTTAGTTCAATCCAAGCTTCGTCTTGATACGGATTCCACTCGGAATTATATCAAGCGCGGCGGGTGTAAATCAAGGCAGCGGAAGGAAATCCGAAACGGCAGGAGCGGGCTGGAAGGCCGAGAAGTTTTGCCGAAGAGAGCTTCTCTCATGCTCCTGTAACGGTCTCTATCGATGCCGCCGTGATACTAACCATGCGCTCGAGCTGTGCGGGGGTGAACGTAAGATGCGGCATGAGCACAATCACGTTGCCCAGAGGTCGAATGATCATGCCGCGGCGCCTTGCTTCCATGATGGCTTTGATCCCTATTTTTTCGCCGTGACCGTATGGCTCGCGCGTTTTCCTGTCTTTCACAAGCTCGATGCCGACCATCAGCCCGCACTGCCGGATATCGCCGACGTGGGGCAGCTCACTGAGTGGACGGAGCAAGGTCTCGAGCAGCCTGATCTTGTTTCTTACTTTCTGGAGGGTTCTTTCGCGCTCGAAAATCTCGAGGTTGGCCACAGAAGCCGCGCAGCCAAGCGGGTTGCCGGTGTAGGTATGGCCGTGGAACAGCGTCCGCATCTCGACATAATCACCCAGGAAGCCTTGATAAATCTGTTCGGACGCCAGCGTGGCGGCAACGGGCAGATACCCGCCGCTCAATCCTTTTGCAGTGGCGAGGATATCAGGTGAAACATTTTCTCGTTCGCACGCGAAAAATGTTCCTGTTCTCCCGATTCCGACCGCGACTTCGTCAGCTATCATCAAAACGCCGTATCGGGAGCAGAGTTCGCGGATACGGGATAGGAAACCGGGCGGCTGCACAATGATTCCCGCCGCCGCAAATACCAGAGGCTCGATGAGGAGCGCGGCAACTTCATCCGCATGTTCTTTCAGGGTGCGCTCGATACTTTCAAGACAGGCCATGTCGCAGGTCGATTTATCCAGCTCGAGCGGGCACCGGTAGCAATAGGGAGAGGTCGCTCTGATCGAATCCATCAGGAGCGGGCGGTACATCTTGTGAAACAGATCGATTCCGCCGACGCCGACACTTCCGAGCGTGTCGCCATGGTAGGCGTTCTCGAAACAGATGAAGCGGGTCCGTCGCTTATGTGAGCCGCTGCGGTGTTGCTGCCAGAACTGAAACGCCATTTTCAAACCGATTTCGACTGCGGTCGAGCCGTTGTCGGAATAGAAGACTTTCGCGAGGCCTTCGGGCGCGCGCTCGATCAGCATTCTGGCAAGCCTGACCGAGGGAACGTTCGAGATTCCGAGCAGCGTCGAATGCGCGACGGACGCGAGCTGCTTTCTGATCGCCGAATCCAGTGCCGGCTTTCGATGCCCGTGCACGGTCACCCAAAGCGAGGAGACTCCATCCAAATACCTCTTTCCCCGTATGTCATAGAGATATGCCCCTTTGGCCCGCTCGATGATCAGCGGCGCATCGGCCTCATAATCCTGCATTTGCGTAAAGGGGTGCCAGATGAATTTCCGGTCGTCAGCTTCGAGCCGGGCGGGGTCTTGCTCTTTCTTTTTCGCCATCAGCGGCAGTTCCTCCGCAGAAAATCCACGAGTTGCCCCACGTCTATCGCCTCCTCTATCGCATTCTGAAGGCCGTCGAAACGCCGTTGCGATACCGAAACCATTTCCAAGCGCGGCAGGACACCCAAAAATGGCACACCGGGACAGTCTCTGAGGACTTCGGGATTGGTGCGTTCGGCAAGCGACGGTCTTTTGGGATAATTATTCATGATGACGCCTGCGACAGGAATCTTGCGAGCGCGCAAAGCGTCGAGCGTAAGCAAGGTATGGTTAATTGTTCCCAATGCGGGCCTGATCACCACGAGCGCGGGCAGCCCGAGATCGGACATCAGGTCCAGCATGTAATATCTCGGCCGGAGCGGAACATAAACTCCGCCAGCACCTTCCACTATCATCGCGTCGTGCCTGCTCCGCAGCTTCTGAAAGGCGCTTCGAATTCTGCGAATATCGAGCCGGGAATCCTCCCTTTCCGCCGCCACCTGCGGAGCGAGCGGATCGCGGAGCATGTATGGGCAAACCAGTTCGCGCTCGTCGTCGGTTGCGGCAGCCTCCATCAGGAATTCCACGTCCTCTGCAAGAGTTTTTCCCCTGCGAGAGCGACAGCCGGTGGCCGCAGGCTTCATGACGCCGACGTCAAAACCGTGTGCCCGCAGAGCCAGAACAAGGCCGCCGGCGACAACGGTCTTACCGACTTCCGTATCCGTCGCGGTTACGAAAAGCCCAGGTTTCGCCACACTTATCCCTTCATTCTCAGCGCCTCGAGCACCTGCCGCGCGCGCACTGGATTGAACGCGCCGCATTCGCAGGGCTTCGCCAGCAGGTATGCTCCCTGCTCGGGCGTCATGCGTCCCAGCTTCACCTCATCGGCCACCTTTTTTATGAGATTGAACGAGACCATTCCGTGGCCGCACAAGGTATTGATTTCGACGATCTCCGGCGGCGGCAGTTTTTCCTTTTTCCCAAAGATGCCGAGCGACTGCTCGACGCTGTGTCGCGTTATTCCCGCCTTTCCGCAGCATTCTTTCACCTGTTCCAGCAGTCCGCTCACGTTAATCGGAATCCCCAGATCGGCCTCTTTCAGCTCCGCGATTGCGGATGCGAGAGAATCCGGATTATCGAAGACGGCGGTAATTCCTATTTGGTCCTGCATTTCTTCCTTCAGCCGGCGCGGGTCGACGCGCCGCATCGCCATGTTCTCGATCTTTGCCATGTTGAGCGGGTTATGCCGGAGGCAGATTTCGGTGAACCGTTTCATTTTATCGGGCAGATCGGGCGACAGGCTTCGCGACGGCGTTGCGAAAAGAACAAAATCCTGCCGGAGTGTCTGTGGAGTTCCTCTTCGATGTAATGTGTTCGTCATCAGGACATTCCCTCCACGGGGCGCCCGAGTCCCAGGTTCGTTTTCCCGTTGAGCGAGAGCGGATATCCGGCGCCGCTGCAGATGCTCTCGTGCGGTATGCCTCCCTCGGGATCACATTTGGTCGAGACGCCGACGCTTATCACCGTATCGAGCGCGGTTGCAGTTTTCTCGACCAGATGAAGGACTTCGGGCAGATCGGCGAGCTTTATTTTGAGTTCGATGATCGCCGACAACACTTTTTCATTTGCGATATCTTTCCTGAGCGAGCCGTTTTGCGGATCGTTCATGAGATGAGTTAACGGGTTCTGCGGCTCGAAGAAAACGTCGAGCTGTGCGAGCGCCCGGGTCATCGTGTCGATATCACGAAAGAAAACCCCTGTCCCCGGCCTGCCGAGATCGATCACGATGCCGGCCTCGCCGGGCCCGATGCGGCCGGTAATGTCGTTGGTCTTGATCTCTTCGGTTCCCCGCCCGGCCATTCCCGTGCTGTCGTGCGTTACGGTCGGGTCGCTGAAAGCGCGCCTGAGCGAGCGCGGCCACTTGAGTTCCGGCGGAACGAGCGCTCCGGTCGGGCAGACATCCAGAGGCGCGTCGTAGCGCAAATGGAGCGCCCTGAACAGGCGTCTCAAGCCGCGCACAAATGTCGCCCTCAGCCCTTCGGGCCCGCAGCAGCGGTAGCACGTGCTGCATTCCACGCACTCATCCTCATTGACTACCGCGACGTCGTTTTCGACTCGAATCGCGCCCATGGTGCAGAACGGAACGCAATTGCCGCAGCCGACGCATTTTGCCGCATCAATTTCCATGGAATTTTTCCCTCAGATAATGCCGCACTTCTTGCCGGCGCGCTCGAACGCCTGGACCGCAAGCTCCATATCGGCCGTCTCGTGCAGGGCCGAAGGCACAATGCGCAGCCGGGATGATCCTTCCGGGACGGACGGCGGACGAATCGCCTGCGCGAAAACGCCTTCCTTGAGCAATGCGGTCGCCATCGCCACACAGGTTCGGGCGTCGCCGACGATCAAGGGAATGATGAACGTTTCCGAGGAGCCGACGGAAAAACCGGATGCTCTCAGCCCGGTCTTCAAGGTATCGGCGTTTTGCCAGAGCCGGCGCGGGAAATCGGGTTCATCTTTGAGAATCTTCAAAGCCGCCAGTGCTGCCGCTGCCGACGCCGGCGGAAGGGCGGTTGTGTAGATGAAACTCCGGGCCCGGTTGATCAGCAGCTCGATGAGCTGGTTTGGGCCGGCAATGAACGCCCCGTAGCTCCCGAGGGCTTTGCTGAGGGTCCCCATCTGGACATCGACGCCGTTCAGGCTGAAGTAAGCGGAAGTTCCGCTCCAATCTTTGCCAAGGACGCCGGTGGCGTGCGCGTCATCCACCATGAGGAGCGTGCCGAATTCATCCGCAAGGTCCGCCAATTCCGGCAGGGGCGCGATATCGCCATCCATGCTGAAAACGCCATCCGTCACGATCATTTTGCGGCCGGCCGCCCTGCTCTTTTTCAGCGTCTTCCGCAGTTGGCCCGTATCGCGATGAGGGAAAATCCTGATACGCGCGCGACTGAGCCGGCAGGCGTCAATGATGCTGGCGTGGTTGAGTCGGTCGCTGTAGATGGTATCGCCGGGACCGCACAAGGTGGAGACAGCGCCGATATTTGCGAGATAGCCGGAGCCGAAAACCAATGCCGATTCCGTTTTCTTCAGATTTGCCAGCGCCCGCTCGAGTTCCTTATGGATTGAAAGTGTTCCCGAAACGAGCCGGGACGCGCCCGCTCCGGCCCCATCCCTCTCGAGCGCCTCTCGGGCGGCCTGTTTCACCGCGGGATGATTTGCCAGGCCGAGATAATCATTCGTGCAGAGCAGCAGGACCTCTTTCCCGTTGATGCGAACGCGGGGGCCGATGGGTCCCTCGATAGTCTCAGGCCGGCGCAGCAGGCCTTGCGTCTCGATATCATTCAGCTCGTGCGCAATGGCGGCGTATTCACGAGCGGCAGCATCACGAATTGGTATCATATTGAACGTCTGCACTCCGCAACTTTCAAGTTGTGAGGCCGAGGTCGGATATCATTTCGAGGTCCTCTCTCGGATCGCGGCCGAGGGTGGTCAGGTAATTGCCGATCATCGAGCCGTTGGCGCCGGCGACGTACATCAGCGGTTGCAGCGAGCGAAGGTTGCGTTCGCGTCCCCCACACGTGCGAATATCCTTGTCCGGCATCATAAAACGGAACATCGCGATGATCTTCAGGATCTCGAGCGGGGAAAGCGGTTGGGCCGATTCAAGTCTGGTGCCGGGAATCGGATTCAGGAAGTTCAGCGGCACGGAATCCACTTGCAACGCGCGCAGCGCGAGCGCCATCTCGACACGATGCTCGTTTGTTTCTCCCATGCCGAAAATGCCGCCGCAGCATACGACAAAGCCCACCTCTTTCGCCGCCCGCACGGTTTCCACTCTGTCGGCATACGTGTGAGTGGAACAGATCGAGGAAAAGAAGCTTTCGGCGGTTTCGATGTTGTGATGAATGCTCTGCAGGCCGGCATCCTTTAATCTGAGCAACTGTTCGCGTGAGAGGGTTCCCAAAGAGGCGCACCGGCCAAGGGCGGTGGTCTTCTCCATACCCGCCAGCGCCGCGCACACGCAATCAAGCACGTGGTCCTTGTCCACGCCGCGGCCGCTGGTGACGATGCCGAATCGGTGCGCGCTCATCTGCTCCGCGGCGCGGGCATGTTCCAGTATTCTTGACGCGTCCATCAATGGATACACAGCGACGCCCGTATCATGGTGAGCCGATTGAGCGCAGAATGCGCAGTCCTCGGAGCACATGCCCGATTTCGCGTTGACGACGCCGCACAGATCGATGGTGTCGCCCTTGAAATGGCGGCGGACATCGTTCGCCGCCGCGAGCAAGTGAAAGACGCGCTCCCGCGGGGTCTCAAGAATCGCGAGCGCTTCGGCTTGCTCCAGCCGCTCTCCTTTTGTTACGCGCTCCGCCCAGCCGGCGAAATTTTTTCTTTCGACCATCTGTAATTCCGGGATGTGTTCAGCAAAAAAACTGTGCTCATCGTAACAGGCGAGGGCGGCATTTGTCAACCAAAAGGCCGCTCCAGGTTGACGAAAGCTCCCGGCATACCGGCGCATGCTCGAACGGCCGGCGCACCAAGGGAAAAGGCGAGGCGCCCGAAGAAGGTTTGAACGAAACGATTCAGATATGGATTACCTGCTGATCGAACGAGAAGATATCCAGCGTTTTCTCCAGATGGGCTATGAACTGGATACCGTATGCGAAGAGGAAGGGAAAGATGTTGAGCACGCGTTCCTGTTCTTTTCCTTCCGGGAAGAGGTTTGTCTTCAACTTGTCAATTTGCTGTTCGGCCACGTCAAGATCGGTCTGCTGAGCCGACACAAGTTTCTCACGCAGCCGATCCATTTCTTCGCCGATTTTTCTTTTCAGCTTATCAATGGGTTCGACGAGCGTCGTCTCAACCTCGGCAACTTCGCGCCTTAACTCATCGAGCAGCATCTGTATGACTTCGAGCTTTCTGTCGCATGCCTGCACGATCGGGCGTCCCGACTTGTGCGCGGCTGTCATCTGCAGCAGCTCTTTCCTGTTTTTGGGCATATCTTCCACATGTAGTCCGTACCGCTCCAAAATTTTTGCAACGGTCGCCTCCACCAGTACCGCACGTGCCCGCGGATAGATAACCGGCATCACGAGATCGAAAAATGAGTAGACATTCCTCATTTGTGCGAAATAAGCAATCTCGCCGGGGCCTCCAACGCAGGCGATAGTTGGAAGGATATGGTCCTGCACGAGCGGCCTGAGAGCCGCGCTCGGACTGAATCGCTGAGGTTCCTGCGCGAGCATGTCCAGCATTTCGGCCTGATCGTATTCGAGGCCGATGCGGTCGACGATGAATCTGCCCTGGCGGAAGCGCACCTTGTTGCGCCGGCCTTGCGCATAGAAGAAGAAATTGACCTCGTCTTCTTTCCGCTCGATCTGCCGGTGGTAGCCCAGCGCCTGCAACTGGATGCCGGCCTCGTTGATGAGTCGCGAGGAGCGCAGCGGCGTCTTGATCTCGCGCCCGACGACCGGGCGGGCAAGCTGGCGGCATGGCGGCAGGTGCGCGTCGAGGATGATCAGCCCGTAGGGGTTGAACAATGCCTGCAACAAATGCGAAAACCAGTCGGCGAGCGAGTAGCAGCGTCCGAGCGAATTGCGCAGCAAGTTCACCAGGTACGGCTTGAATTCGGTCGTGTCGGTGTCGCCTTCGAGGAGGTCGATGAGGAAAGAGAGGGACGGTTCGAGCGGAATATCAAAGATGGATTTTCCTTCCACATCGGCCTGCGGCTCATACATGAGGCTGATGAGGCGGTTGTCGCGGTTGACGAACTCGACATGACGCACGTCCTGAAAATCATGGTCTTCGGACGCGTTCCAGAAGATGGGCACTGCGGGAATATTGTGTCTTTGACTGATATGGCGAGCCAGCTTGATGGCGGTGATCGTCTTGTAAATCGTGTACAGCGGACCGGTAAAGATCGCCGGCTGTTGGCCGGTGACGACGGCGACCGTGTTGCTTTCCGACAGCTTGTCTATGTTCTGAATCGTTTCCTCGCCGCAGTCCATCCTCTTGTTGTACAGCTTGATTTCATTGATCTGGTTCTCGTCGAAGCGCCTCTGCTGGGTTCCGCGCAGTTCGCTGAGTGCGGCGTCAAGGTTTCGGGGGTCGTACCGAAAGAACTGGCGCACCTGCTGGAAATTGTGGGAGTAGTCGTTGAAGAGCTGGCGCGCCGGTGACATGCTTTATCCTTGCTTCCCCCTCGCTTTGCGCAGGCGTTTGCCGCCGCCCACGCGGACCAGTTGCATCATGTTGGTCATTCCCGAGACGCCGAGCGGATATCCGGCCGTAATGATGATGCTGTCGCCCCGGCGGACCATAGCCCTCTTCAGCAGTTCTTCTTTCACGCGCTCGATCATGCGATCAACGGTTTCGGCCGGTTCCACCAGGATCGATTGGACGCCCCAGTACAGACTCACCCGTTCCTGGACCGATTTGTGTTGAGTCACCGCAATGATGGGGGCCTCCGGCCGATAGCTGGCGATATGCTGAGCGGTGAATCCAGACGAGGTAAAGCATACGATGAGACGCGTGGGCAAATGGCGGGAGGTTGTCTGTGTGGCTTGCCCGATTGCGTCTTCAAACGAATCGATCGCGGTGGAGCGCCGGAAGATTTTTTTCTCCTTCTCGATCACATAGATATCCGCCTCTTCGGCTATTTTCGCCATCGTCTTGACGGAAAGAACGGGATAATCGCCGATGGCAGTCTCACCCGACAGCATGACGGCGCTCGTGCCATCGTAAATTGCATTCACGATATCCGAAGCCTCAGCCCGGGTAGGAGTCGCCTCGTGAATCATTGATTCGAGCATTTGCGTTGCCGTTATCACCGGCTTGCCTGCTTGGTTACAGCGCCCGATCAGTTCCTTCTGAATTTGCGGCACTTTCTCCGGCGGCATTTCCACTCCGAGATCGCCGCGAGCGACCATGATGCCGTCGGAGACCGAAATGATGTCGTCGATATTGTCGAGCGCCTCCGGTTTCTCGATTTTTGCGATAATAGGAGTCGCGCACTTCAGATTCTGCAGCAGCGCCCTCAGGCGGTTGATGTCGTCGGGCTGCCGGACAAAGCTGATGGCGAAGAAATCGACCCCCAGTGCGGCGGCAAACGTGATGTCTTCTTTGTCCTTGCGCGTGAGAGTCGGCTCCGAGACTTTTATTCCCGGCAGATTGATTCCCTTGCGGGCGCCCAGCACGCCGCCGGAGACAACACGACAGTAGATGTCTCTTCCAGATATTTTTTTCACGGTTACTTCGATTGAACCGTCATCGAGGAGAATGCGGTCACCGGGCTTGACATCGCGGTGGAGGCGCCGATATGTTGTCGATATTCGGCCGTTGGAGCCTTTGATTTGCTCGGTGGTGATGATGAGGGTGCTTCCTGTGCGCACGTTCAACGGGTCGGTCGCCAGTTCTCCGGTCCGAATTTTCGGTCCCTGCAGATCGGCTATGATGCCGACGGGCCGGCGCATCTCGCTGCTCAGCTTTCGAATCAAGCGGAAGCTGCGCTCGTGTCCTTCCTGGGTCCCATGGGAAAAATTCAGGCGCGCGACGTCCATTCCCGCCTCGAGCATCCGGCGGAGAACGGCCTCGTCACTTGATTTCGGGCCGATGGTCGCGATTATTTTGGTTCTGCGCATGCGAATAAGCACATGTCTGGAGGTTTGTGTGTGTTTAGAAGATGCCTAAATTATAGTTAAATAGTATTGAATTTGCAATTCGCGCCGGAACGGCAGCGATTCCGCAAACCGGGTGGGGAATTCCCACATAAGTTCTTGAGTTGCCTTAAGTAATCCCACCAGCAGATTTCTTGAGCAAAGTCGCGATCAAA
>QZKU01000130.1 GCA_003598085.1 Candidatus Abyssobacteria bacterium SURF_5 | reverse complement strand
TCATCTCCAAAACCACAAAGGAAACCCAACAGAGCCAATAAGAAGGAGCAGTCAGCAAAAATCCGCCCCCAAGGGCCGATTTAGATGCGTAAGCCCTACTCGCAGGAGGCGTAAGGTCGATTCCGGCCGACCCCGTAAGAATCAGCGGGTATGATAGAATGTTTCCCTACCGGAAAACAAGGCGATTGCAAGGAGGCCATATATGACTCCGAATTTCGAATTTCTGAACGTGACAGTGCAGGATGGAGTCGCGACGATCATCCTGAACAGAGTTGAAAAGATGAACTCCCTCTGCATGAAGCTGAGAGACGAAATAGAACAATGTCTGGACTTGCTTGAGGCGGACCAGAACGTTCGATCCGCAATTCTGACTGGCGGCGAGGACGTTTTCTGCGCCGGCTTCGATATCAACGAGGTGATCGAGACGGAGCTCGAATCTTTCTCTCATCGCATCCTCGAATATCATGAAAAGATTTACGGATTTCCGAAACCGATCGTGGCGGCGGTGAGCGGATTCGCGCTTGCAGGCGGATTTGATCTCGCATTGTGCGGCGATATTATCATCGCGTCCGATACCGCTGTGTTCGGGCATCCGGAAATCCGATTCGGAGTCAATCCGCTGCTCACTCCGCTGTGGCGCAAGGTGGGCCCCTCAAAAGCGGCTGAATTAGTCATGACAGGTGAAATGCTGAACGCCGAGAAAGCTGTGCTGATCGGGCTCGCCGTAAAGGCGGTTCCGCCGGATAGGCTCCTTGCAGAGGCATCGGAATTCGCGCGGAAACTCGCGAAAATAGAGCCGCGCGCGCTCGCGGCGGTAAAACGCGCGAGCATGGTCGTTCCAAAGCTCGATCTCCGCTCAAGTCTCGAATACGAATTCGGCCTCACCGCCGAGATCATGCGCAATTCCGAATTGAAATCGCGCATCGAAACGTACGCGAGGAAGGCCGGCCTGATATCCTGAAGTGCCACCCATTCAGCTATGGCCCCTCGCCGCTCACAATGGCGACTGGGACCTGAATGTTTGTTACAGGAGGAGATATGGCGCAAAAAAGTCGAATACGAAAGCAGAAATCCGATAAACCGATCGCCGCTGTTGAAGTTCTCGGCTACGGCGGCGGATTCGTCCGCGCTTCTTCCGGAAACTTCATCCGCATCACCGATATCGCAGGCGGCCAGATCGGCGACCTCTATGCAATTGCCGCCGATGATCACGAAGAATTCACCAGCCCGTCGGTTACCCGGCTGTACAACCTCACCAAGTTCCCCAGAATCGGACAGTCATTTTATTCAAACCTCGAGCGGCCGCTGCTCTGCTTCGTCGAGGACCATTCGCCCGGCCTGCACGACATGATGATGGCGTCCTGCAGCAAACCGTTTTTTGAAAGCTTCGGAATGGAGGATCACCCCAACTGCCACGACAACTATTTCAAGACTGCAGCCGAGGCGGGCATTACCCACCGATTCAAACCGGACCCCATCAATATCTTCCAGAACACGCCGGTTATGCCCGACGGCTCGATTCTGGCCGGCATCACCATGACCCGGCCGGGCGATTATGTTGTCCTTCGGGCGCAAGCAGACATAATCCTTATCCTCACGGCCTGCTCGACCGAAGCTATCAACCTCTGCAAATCCAGCCCTCTCCGCTTTGAGGTATTCACCCAGAAGCCGGCTTGATGATCCGAACGCAGATGAAGCCGGCTTCCGCCGAAATCGGCTTCCCGCGGTGCCTGGCAGGCGACTTTTGAATATATAGTAAAATACCTTTTTTTTGCTTGACAATAATTCACAAGTTTTATAGACTTATGTGTGCTTCGATAAGCATACGCGGGATTCTTGTTTTGCACGCAGCACCCCATTACTGCTGATGCGGAAATTGCCCCATCCTGTCTTACCGCATCACCGCAACATCAAAGACACGTTTCGGATGCCCATCTCGTAAGGATGGCGAAGCCTCTTTCAGGGATGGCGGGCAAGGGAATCGAGATATAACCATGTCCATGAGAAGCCGTCGTCTTTTTTCCGTCAGTGTCACTTGTTCTGCAGGGCTTATTCCGTTCGCGATGGCAATTCTCTTGCTGTCGTCCTCACAAGTGTTTGCCTCTGTCGAGCGGCACATAGAACCCGAGGAAGAAGCTTCTACAAAGAATGTCGTCTTTGTGATCGACGTCTCCAATAGCATGTACGACATCATTGATGATTTGAAGAAGGCGCTAAAGGATTACGTACAGGAATCGTCTGTCGGTGATTCGGTCTCACTTGTTACCTTTGGCAACAGCGCGAAACTGCACTACCGAAAAACAATAGATGACTTCAATGATTTCACGCAGATACTCGAGTTCTGCGATAGTCTCAGTTGTCCGGATGACTTCACATATCTTCCATGCGGCTTGAAAAAAGGAATTGAGGAGCTTTATCAGTTGCACCTGATGAACCCCTCGAGCGAATCGATCCTTGTATTGATGAGTGATGGAGTAAATCATCCGCCAGAAAGCATCGAGGATGAATCGCTTATAACCTACGACTCCATACTGAAGCAGTTCAGCCCGAGCTTTGCACCGGGCACGCAGTGGTTCATTACGTACGTGGCTCTGAAGGGAAAACCCGATGCAGGATTATTCGATTTCGTGAAAACCTGTCGCGGGGGGACGATCAAGCTCGGCGGAAAGCTGCAGGGAGGGATCTCGGAGGTGAAGATCAGGCATGACGTCTCCATGGCGGAGGAGTCCACCCTGGAATTGGGTACCGCATGCTTGCCTCTTAAGACAACTATCCCACTGCTCCTCAAGCCGGTTCGAGGAAAGCCGGCTGGGCAGAGGATCCAGATCGAAGGCATGCTCATTGATGATCCGCTCAGTCGGCATATCACGCTGCAGGTTAGCCCAAACGAGATCATCTGCCCGAAGAACGAAATCAGGATCGATATGGAAATTGCCATTGAGGGAAAATGGGACGGCGCTATTCAGGGGGTCCTGAATTTCATACCTCCCGAAGGCTCTCTGCTCATCATTCATCCCTCGCACTTCCTCCTGAGGGCGAAAAAGCCGATCAAGATACTGATCGGCAGACTCGATCCCGCAACAGGCACATACGAATGGGGCAAAGCATTCCTGTTATCGCTCGGCCCTTTGAGAGCCGGAGATACGGTCGAGGAAAAGTTCGCACTCAAGCTGGAGGGCCTGCAACCCTTTGAAGATATCCAACTAAATATCATTCCCAAAATCGAATTGCCGCCCGGCGTTGAATGTCGGGCTGAAATAGATATTTCTCGACTAAGGAAAGAGGGCATGACGGAAGCCGTGGTGAGAGCGTTCGCCCAGAAGGAAACCATCCTCTCGAATGGAAGAGAGTGGAACGGGGAGCTTACCCTGAGGACTTCCAGCCCTGAATTTATTCTACCGAAGGAGCCGCTGGGCCTCCAGATTCGGGCTGCGGTCCTTAACCACTCATTCCACTGGAAGAAGTGGTTATTGATTCTGCTCGCTTCAGTGTTGATAACGGGAACGGTGGGAGGCGCGAAAGTGCTCTCGGACAAAAAATTCGTTCCGGCGGAAGGAACGCTGCTCGTCCTCGAATGTCCCCAGAGCCTGCAACTGGAATATATCGACCTGAAACAGATAAGCGAAAAAACGAGAAGAAAAAGGCTAACCATTGGGAGTGACAAATCTTCCGATATTTCAATTCGACACAAGAGCGTGAATGAACACCATGCCAGATTGAAAATCGCTCGCAGGATGGGCGGCACGCACCTTCTCCTGAAAAGCCTCGGCGCCAACACTGTTTATCTGAATAAAACCCCCCTGAAAAAGGAAACCAGAATTACCGACAGAGATGTGATTCAGATAGGCGAATTTCAATTCCTTTACTGCAACAGCCCCTTAAAGCAAGTGGTGGTTCATTATAAAGACGGCAGCGTTAAATATGGGATTCCTTTGACGTGGAACATTGAGGAAAAAGGTTTTCTCTTGCAGACGGAGAAAGAAGCCGGCGGGACACCCACGTACGTCTCCTTCGTCGATTTAAAGGCTGTCTTCTTCGTCAAGCATTTCGACAAGGAGATCGCTCGCAAAATGAAGTTCTCCAGTTTCTTCGCGCAGAAGGATCACCTCCGCGTTCTGTTCAAGGACGGCGAAAAAATGGATGGGTACACGATAAAGGATTATGATCCGAAAGCAGAAAGATTCTTTCTGGTTCCTCAATCTGCAACGGACAAGGAGGAAAACAATATCTGCGTTCTTGTTGAACGAATATTCACGAACAAAATCAAAGTTCTGAAAGATGCTGAGCCTAATGCGCCCGCTTCGCGGTCAAACTAGAACAGTGACATTGAGATCAACCCCCGCAAAGATTGCGGTGACTTATCCATAATCGGCGTTTTGTCGTATCTGTTGAAGGAAACATTATCGCGTTGATCGATATCTTCGGCCGGGAGCAGCACGTGATCGAGGAATTTCAGGAAAGTCACTTGAAATTCCCGCTTTTTCATTTCCCGGCGTCAATGTAATTGCATGAGTCGGCGGTATCGTTCGGGTCGAACACCTGTTTGAACTTTCGCTGCAGGTGGCGATAATCGGTGTTCATGTGCGGGGCGATCGTATCGTGCGCCGACTTCTTTTGCGCCCGCGCAACCTTCACCTGGCTGAGGAAGGGGATGATCAGCTTCTTTTTCGCCAGGGACTCATTTGTCTCTGTGGTCACATCCACGAGCGCCTGAATCGAATCCGGGACCTGCGGGTCAAACAGGGTTTCATTTTCAAAATACTCGGAATGCCCATGATCCAGAATGAGCGGCCCCCAGCCGCCTTCTCCCATGTCATCCCCCAAAAGGCCCGACTCGATATGCTTGCGCTTGATTTCCTCCGAATCGTCCATCGCCTTGACCAGCGTGCCGCGGGTCGCGAAGAAACCGCACAGGATCGGGCTGAAAGAGCCGGTGGGCGAGAACACCCCGCGAGCAGGCACGCTCCCGCCTTTGACCAGCAGCAGCGTGATGATATCGCGGAAGTTCTCCTGCTCGACCATCTCGAACGGCTTTCCGCCGGTCTCCTGCAGGATCGCGTCGATCGTCTTTGCTTGAAACATCAGCTCACTGCGGCTGTTGGCGACCAGGAGCACCGTAAAAATGTGCTTCGGAATGACCGGGTGCAGGTTTTCGCGCATCTCAGCCGATTCGGCGTTCGTTTTCCCCAACCCGAGCGTAAGCAGGCCGCGCTCGAGCAATCCAACTGAATATGCGATTTCCGATTCACCGATTTTCGCCACCGCCTGCTCCAGACTGGTTCGGTCGTTGAAATACGGCGCGATCAGCTTGACGTTCTCCGGATAATCCACAATACGCTCGTCCATCGAAAGGATATTCACGCTCTCAAGCTCCGCCGGACCTCCCCATTGATACAGGCGGACGGCGCATTTGGTGAACACGCCCATGCCGCCAAGCGCGCCGAACGCGCCGCGCATGACGCCGCGCAGCGATGGCCCGGGACCATCGCCCGAAATCCAACTGTTTCCGGAGCCGGGCGCGCCGAGTCTGAGGATTTCGCCGTCCGGCAGGACCCATTCGACCCCCAGCACATTGCGCTCGTTGTACCCCATCGAGACGTTGTTGTTTGCGACGCCCATGACCGATGTGCAGTTGGCAAGAGCCGACGTCGAGCTTCCGGCGCCAATGGTGACGCAGTTAAGCCCCTTTCGCATGGCTTCCGCCTGGAGCTGCGCCCAGATGACATACGGCTCGACAAGCGCGTACATGTCCCTCTCATTGATCTCGATGAGGCGGTTCATTCGCCTCAGATCGAGCTGGACAACGCCTTCGCCGCCCGGGGCCGAATACAGCCCCCATCCGGTGGAGAAGGCTTTGACCTTCAGGCCGAAGCGATTGCAGGCTCGCACAATCGCCTGCACCTCCTCCGTGGACGACGGCAGGGCGACGCAGACGGGCCGGTATGGCCCGAAGCGGGTCGTGTCGCCGGTCATCTCACCCATCCACTGGTACGTGTAGCTGTCCAGAACCGCGGGATCCTGTGAAACGTTTTCCGCCCCGACGATGCTTTTGAACATCTTGAAGGCTTCGGTATTCATTCGGTCATCCCTCCCTCTTGAGGAGCTAACGCGATTCGATATAATTGCACGAGTCGGCGGCGTTGTTCGGGTCGAAGGCCGCCTTGAATCCCTTCTGCAATACCCGATAATCGCAGTTATGATGCTCCACGATCGAATCATGGACCGCCATTCCCTGCGCGCGAGCGACTTTCACCTGACTCGCAAACGGAATCATCAGTTTCTTGTCCGCGAGCGACTGGTTCGTCTCCATGGTCAGCATCATGAGCGCCATCGTGGATTGCGGCACGGCGGGATCAAACAGCGTTTCGTGCTCGAAATATTCCATGTGGCCATGATCGATGATGAGCGGACTCCAGCCGCCCTCCGCCATATCGTCGGCAAGCAGCCCCGACTCTACGTACTTGCGCTTGATCTCTTCGGCGTCATCCATCGCCTTCACCAGCGTTTTCCGCGTGCCGAAATAGCCGCAGAGGATCGGATTGAACGCGCCGGTCGGCGAGAAGACCGCCTTTGCGGGAACGCTGCCGCCTTTGATGAGAAACAGGGTGATAATGTCCCGGAACTGTTCCTGCTCGAGCAGTTCGAAGCGCTTGCCGCGCGTTTCCTCAATGATCCTGTCCAGGACTTTCACCTGATAATCCAACTCGCTCTTGCTGTTCGCCACCATGAGAACCGGGAACATGTACTTGGGAAGAGACGGCGCGAGGTTTTCACGCATTTCAGCCGATTGCAGGTTGTCGAGGCCGAGTCCGAGCGTGAGCAGGCCCCGCTCGAGCAGTCCGATGGAGTAGGCGATTTCCGCTTCGCCTATTCTGGCCAGCGCCTCTTCGAAATCGACACGGTTTTCAAAGTACGGAGCGACAAGAGCCGCTCTTTCGGGATATTTCAGGAGTCGTTCCTCGATGCTGATTATGTTTTCGCTCGGCATCTCGCTGGGACCGCCCCATTGGTAGAGTCGGATAGCGCATTTCGTAAAGACGCCGAGACCGCCGAGCGCGCCGAACGTCCCGCGCATGATCCCGCGCAGCGAAGGGCCGGGGCCGTCGCCCGTGATCCAGCCGGCGCCGGACCCGAGTGAACCGAGTCGCAGGATTTCGCCGTCGGGAAGAACCCATTCCACGCCGAGAATGTTGCGCTCGTTATAGCCCATCGAAACATTTGTGTTCGCGGTCCCCATGAGAGATGTGCAGTTGGCGAGTGCGGACGTGCAGCTTCCAGCGCCGATCGTGACGCAGTTGAGCCCGCGGCGCATGGCTTCCACCTGGATCTGCGCCCAAATCACGTACGGCTCGACCACGGCGTACATGTCGCGTTCATTGATTTCGATGAGACGGTTCATCCGCCGAAGGTCGAGCATGACGACGCCGTCGCCGCCAGGATTGCAGTAGAGACCCCATCCGGTGGAATGCGCTTTGAACTTGAGGTTGAAGCGATTGCACGTTTTGATGATCGCCTGCACCTCTTCCGTGCTGGAAGGCAAAACAACACAAATGGGCCGAAACGGACCGAAGCGGGTGTGATCGCCGATCATTTCTCCGAGCCACTGATATGTATACGCGTCGAGGAGTCCCGGATCCTGCGAGACGTTCTCCGCTCCAAGAATGCTTTCAAATGTTCTGTAAGCCTGTTGATCCATCTTCAATCTCCAATGAGTAATTCCGTTATGTCCAGGATCGGAAAATCGGCGCCGCTTGTTTCAAGAGCGTCCCTGAAGTTGCGCTCGCACCAGCCGCATGTCGTCACGAGCGCCTGCGCCCCGGTGTCTCTTGCCTCTTCAATTCGTTCGAGCGCTGTCCATTCGGAAAAATCTTCAAAAGCTTCCCGCACGCCTCCACCGGCTCCGCAGCACCAACTGTATTCACGGATTCGCTCCATTTCAACCAGCTCGAGCCCCGGAACGCTGCGCAATATTTCCCGCGGCGCCTCATACACGCCGTCGATCCCGCGGCGAATTTGCCGTGGCGGGTCGGGCACGTTGAGTTGCCCCCATACTTTCTTCCACTCGCCGTCCCACGGTATGTATGGCTCGCCAAGCCGCCCGAGATGACATGGGTCGTGATATGTCACCCTCTGAAAATCCGTTCCCCGCGGCTTAAGCTTCCCCTGCTGTATCAAACGCGCGAAATATTCCGTCGTATGCAGAATCTCGATGTCCATTTCCTTCCGAATCATCGGATACATGTGCTTGAACGCGCTGTAACAGTCGGCGCAGGGAGTTATAATCTTCGTTGCGCTGGCGCTTTTCAGCCGCGAAATGATATCGTCCGCATAGTTTTCCATTTGACCCCGATATCCGATGTCAAACGCTCTGCCGCCGCAGCACGACTCCTCGCTTCCGCCAATGCCAATATCTACTCCCGCCTGCAGGAGCAGTTGGGCGGCGCCGCGCACGATGCGCCGCAGGTCCGGATCATAACTGAAGCGGCAGCCGGCATGGAAAACAGCGTCGGCTTTCTCCTTGTTTATGTTCTTGAGACCAAGACCCTCGGCCCAGTCGCCGCGCCCCTCCTTCGGTTCGCCGAGCGGGTTGTCGTTTTTGCGCAAGCTGTCGATCATCATCATGTGCTCCGGCAGTATCTCGCCTTCCTCGACGCATTTGATCCGCAACTCGCGCGCGATCTCGAGCGGCTCGCAGATTTCGCCGACCAGGTGGCAGGCCACCTGGCACATGCCGCACAATTGACACCGGTAGATCGTCTGCAAAACCTCATCGGTAATCTCACTCCTGCCCAGATACAGAGAATACGCAATGGCCACGCGGCCGCCGCCGGCGTACGAATGGAAATTGTACCGGGAGATCGCGGGACAATTGCCGGAATAGCGCTTGCTCTTGATCTTGTTGAACGGAGTCCACTTGCAGTGTGAACACCGAATGCAGTAGTTCATGGATTTCTCATACTCTTGCAAGGCCATCTCTCGAGCCTCCTAAAAACAAAGTTTTCCGGGATTCAGGATATTGTGCGGGTCGAAGATGTTCTTCAGCTTGCGCAGCGCGTCCCGCGAAGCGGCGTCTCGATTGAATACCATGTCCGCAAGCAAATCATACGGGCGCGAAAAGAACGCCCCACTTTCCATCAATGCTCTTGCGGCAGAAAGATACAGCGCCTTCGTTTTTTCTCGTTTGCGCTGATTTCCCGCCTCATGGAAGAGGCTGAATTCGACGTGATGTCCGTGTCCCTGGCACACAGGCTGGATGTATATTCCCAGGTCATCCAGTGGAAAATTGTCTGCGGCGGCGGCATCCCGCATCACCTGCACGAGCGCCGGCGCCTGCTCGAAGGAACAAATGAACGGCAGGTCCTGGCACCCGCCGCCCCACTCCAGTTTCCAGTACGGCTCATGAGATGGGGCGGTTGCGATCGAGAGGACTTCCCTGGCGGAGATTCCGCAAACAGACTCGGCTATCGGGACGCCAAGGTTCTTGGCGATTTCGGCCATGTCCTTTTCCTGCTGCTCGATCCGCTCCTCAGGAAAATATTCCAGACCGGAAAGGCAGAAAAACAGAATCCATCGCGGCAGCGTCTCCTGCAACTGCCTGATGTTCCTGTCTCCTCCGAACAGGAGCGCAAAGTTCACGTTATTGAGAATGAAGATTTCGTCGCCGAGCCGCAGCCGCACAAGCCAATACGCCAGGTCCATCAGTTTCGGTAAATCGGCGCCCGCCGCAAGAAACGGCTTTTGCCGTTTCGGAAGCACCTCGCATCTGACGGTCGACCAGGTTACCACCCCAAATGCGCCTTGCGATCCCTGCAGGATTCGGTTGACGTTCATCTGGATGCCCATGGCGATCTTCTGACGCCTTCCCGCCGCCTGCTGCTCCTCGATGCTGCCCGGCCCGCCGGCCTCGCCCGTGCGGAAGATGTCCCCGGTTCCGAACACAACTTCATTGCAAAGCAACGGATCCGAATGGTCGAGGTGGTACCTAGGCATGATGTGCGGCTCGCGTTCGAGGCAACTGCCAACAACGGATTTCGTCGAGCGCGGACAAAGCGGCATCGGCAAGCGAAGCCCCTCGGCGCGCAGGGCATCCTGCAACTGCCCAAACCGCACACCGGGCTCGATCATCGCGACGCGGTCCTTGCGGTCGATCATCCGGATCCGGTTCATGCCCGACATGTCCAGCATGATTCCGCCATAGGACGGAACCGTATCCCCGCGAAATCGGGGCGGACCGGAACTGACCGGAACAAGCGGCGTCTTCGCAGCGGCTGCATATTTGATGACTTCCTGCACCTGTTCGAGTGAATGCGGCCGGACTACCGACCACGGCTCGCGGACAGGAGCAAAACTGTGGTCCTTCGCGTAATCGGCCAGCGCATCGGGAGCGTCGCTCACATGCTCGGCGCCCAACAATTCAACCAGTTTTTCCGTTTCCATCGGCCTTTCACCTTCCCATCCTTTTTGAAAAAAATCTCACAGGACCTTGTCTTCCTTCAGTTTCACCGCCAGCTTTTCGCCGGCCTCTGCCGGCGTGGCGCCTTCCACAATAAAACATTTTCGCTCAAGTTTCGGCGCAGTCAGAGAACGAAGAACGAGACCATTCTGTTTCCGCCGCGGCGACGAGAGCGCAGCGGAAGACCATTTCTGTATCGGTTTTTTCCTGGCCTCCTTGATGCTTCTCATGTCGAGGCTGCGCAATTCTCCCGCTTCGGAGCCTGCAGTCAGAAGAACCGGCAAGGCGGCCTCAATCTCCTCCGTCCCATTGGGTAGGGACCGCTCGATATGTATCTTCTCCCCCTCCAGTGATATGCGGCTGGCGAGTGTCACAGCGGCAACGTGAAGAAACTCGGCAAGATATATTCCCACCATGCCCGCATTTGTGTCCGAAGCCTGTCTTCCCGTGAGGATGATGTCAAACCTTCCTGTCTTCTTGATCGCCTCCGCCAGCGCGAGCGCCGTCTGAAGAGAATCGAAGGCGTCGGTTTCCTCGGCCGCAGTTTCCACAAGTATCAGCTCATCGGCGCCTGCGAAAAGCGCTTTCTTCAGGACTGCCGGCGAGAGATGATCGCCCGCCGAGAGAGCGGTCACCCTCACGCCGTGCGTGTCTTTCAGTCGGAGCGCGAGTTCCAGCGCGTTTTCATCAAACGGACTTATCACCGGAGGCACGCCGCTCGTGACCACTTTTCTGGCGTCGGAATCCACTCGATATCCGGAAATGGGAGCTTCAGGGTCGGGAACCTGTTTAATGCACACGATGACATGAATTGAGCTCATGATCAGGAATTCCGGATCGTTTTCAGTTTCTTCGCGAGAGCGGGCAAGACTTCCTTATAATCACCGACGACTCCGTAATCGGCCATCTTGAAGATGTTCGCATCTTTATCCTTGTTGATGGCAATGACGTGCTGCGACTCGAACATCCCAGTAATATGCTGCATCATTCCCGAAATGGCGACCGCGAAATAGGCCCTGGGGGCGACACTCCGGCCGGTAAGACCGACTTGCGACCCGGACGAGACCCATCGCATGTCGCACGGCGGGCGGCTTGCGCCTACAGCACCTCCCACAACCTCTGCAAGCTCGTGCAAAAGCTGGAACCCTTGCCCGCCTCCGATCCCCCTGCCGCCGGACACAATTATCTCCGCATCCTCAAGACGCGCGCGCTCGTCTCTTTCCTGGCGGAATCCGATGCGTTTCACCTTTGGGGCGTCAGGGGGTAGCGGCGAATCTAGAAAGATGAGTTCGGTTTCTTCCGCCGGAGAGGCTTCAAGCAGACTCGTTCTTGCTCGGACAGTCGCCAGGCGGGGAGACGTATTGGATGCAAAAACAGCGATGGCATTGCCGCCATATATCGGTTTGGTCATGAGGAGACTGCCGGTATTCGGATCGAAATCCAGCTCGATGCAATCGGTGACGATTTGTTCCCCGAGCCTGGCTGCAAGCCGTGACAGGAGTTCTTGTCCGCACGTGGTATGCGCCGCCAGAAACACGTCCGGCTGATATTCCTCGCACACGTTCACAAGCGCCTGCGTGTAAAGCTCCGGCTCGTATTCGGCGTATGTGGAGTCTTCGCAGATATAAGTTCTCTGGGGGAGGCGCCGCTCGCACGAGCGGATTTGAGCCGCTATTTCTGAGCCGATGAAAATGGCGGACATAATATGAGAAGAGGCGGCGGCGAGAGATTCTCCTCTTGAAAAAAGATGCAGGGTCGGACCGGAAATCCTTCGCCGGGCGTCGAATTCTCCAAGAAGCCAGATTCCGCCCTTCTCGCTCATGATCCCATTCCGTCTGCCGGCGCGGCAACGACGAGTGCAAAGAGAGCCTTATTGCTCAGCGAAGCTTATTCATCAACAGGAACCCCGCGAGGGACCCCGCGCAAGCGCCCAATGATGTTTCTTCTTAATCCGTCCTGCATCGTGTTCCAATCTATCCCGAGAAAGAGGGCGCGCGGATTTTCGGTTGTCTTTCTCAGGGCGTTGCCGATCATGCTCCACATGAGGACAGCCTCGAGCAGAGGATTTTCGACGTGAAAATTTCCCACCTGAATTCCGCGGTTCATCACCTCGACCACTTCCGCAAGGCATTCGTAAATCAGACGGTTTACCTCCTCGACCAACTCCGCCCGCAGGCCTTCCTCGCAATCCCAGCCCGAGTAGAAATGGTCCAGTATTCGAAAATATTCATGGTGATGCTTGCAGAAATCGCAGTAGGTGTCGACCAGATTGAGGATGAGGGCTTCCGGATCCAGGTCGCTGTCGCGAATCACCACCTTGAGTTCGTCGCGCAGGATCCTCATGCCGCGGACAAGAATCGAGATGTAAATCTCCTCTTTGGAATGAAAATGATAATAAATGGCCCCGCGGGTGAGCCTGCTTTCTCTCTCGATGTCTTCGATGGTGGCCCGGTAGAATCCCTTTTGCGAGAAGACTTTTCTGGCGGCATCAACGATCTGCTCCCACCGCGCCTGTCGTTCCTGCTCTCTGCGGAGCCTTGCCCCCATTCATAGCCTCCTCGTTGCTGTCGTCGCCTGGCGTCGGCGAAAGCAAACGGACTGCCAGTATCATTTATACCGGCAGTATAATCAGCCCAATCCTCGCGTGTCAAGCAAATTCAATCCGATCATGCGGAATAAATTCATGAGCACATCGGCACGATGTAATTCAATCCCGAACACCACGCACTGATCGAATATTTACCGGTTGCACAGGCGTCCCGCCTGAATGGCATTAGACTACGGCCTAAAGACTACCTCTACTGACGGAAGGTGGATTTTTGGGCGAGGTGAATAAAAGTGAAAGTTCCCCAAAGAAGAATTGTAATTATTCAGAATACAACCTGTCGTCCTTTTTAGGGTCTGGTTAGCTCCGCAACTGAAAAAAGGCAGTGCTTCACCGATAGATATCTTTCCTGTGTCCGATCTTAACTACCCAGACCGTTAGTTCATCATCCTGGATCGAGTATAAAATCCGATATTTTCCCTGGCGCAGGCGATATCTTTCCAGACCTGTTAATTTCTCACATCCCGAGGGGCGCGGGTCTTCAGCGAGTTGTCTGATACGATCGAGGATCTTTTTCAAATCCTTCTTTGGAAGCGCCTTCAAATCATCGTGGACCGACTTCTTGAAGAACAGTCTATAAACGGCCATCTTTTTTCAGCCGCTTGATCATCTCTTCGTAGCTGATCAAGGGTTCACCGGCTCTTTCGTCAAATGCGTCAAGATCTTCGGCATCCTCGGAAAGAGACTCCCGCACTGCCTTATTGACGAGTTCCGAGACAGAATGAGAGGTCTCCACCGATTTCAACCGCAGGGCCTTATGCAGGTCCTCTTCCAAATATATCGTTGCGCGCTTCGTCTTTGCAGCCATATCCATGCCTCCTTGTCTCAAGAACATTATGACGTCAAAACGTTAATATGTCAATAGCGACAGAGGGAATGGAAAGCGATTTTGTTCACCTGTCTGCTCAAAGATGCAGATTCAATAACGGAAGGTGGATTTTGGGGGTGCAGAAAATAACGTTCATCTCTTGACTTCAGTTAACATACATGTTAACCTGCTGAGAATGGTGATGTTCTACAAGACTGGCGAAGGAAAATGTCCCATCGAGCAGTTTTTAGACTCCTTGTCAGGCAAGGCCGCCAGAAAGGTGACGTGGGTTCTTAAGCTTGTGGAGGACCTGGAAAGGGTCCCCTCGATATATTTCAAGAAGTTGGCCGCAACTGACGAAATCTGGGAGTGCCGAATAATATTTGGCTCGAACACACATAGAATTCTCTGCTTCTTTGCTGACGACGCCACTGTTGTTTTGACTCATGGGTTCATGAAGAAGAGCCGGGTGACCCCGATATCTGAAATAAGGAAGGCCGAAGCTATGAGGCGGGACTTCCTCGAAAGGAGAAAGAAATGAGCGATCTCAATAAATACGTCAAGAAAAGAAAGAAGAAAGACAAACAATTTGCCCAGGGCTACGAAGAGGGCTATGAACAATTCAAAATCGGCGTGATACTTCGCGAGGCTCGCGTCTCGGCGGGCTTGACCCAGGAGGAACTGGCTCGCAGGATCGGGACCAAGAAAACTGCGATTTCCCGGATTGAAAACCATGCGGAAGATGTGAAGCTGTCCACGCTGAAAAAGACAGCCTCGGCATTAGGAAAGAAACTCGAAGTGAAAATTGCATGAATAGGAATTTTGAGCAGGCGTCTTGAAGAAACCTTCTCCTACTCTCTGTTGTCGACTTTCGATTTTCCCTTGCTCTCGCCGCTTCGGCTCAATTTTTCCTTTCCTGTCATCCTGAGCCTTGCTTCTCAGTCACGCTTTAGCGTGATCGAAGGATCTCTCTTCCAACTTGGAACCTGGAACTTGAAACCTGAAAATCGTAGCGCAGGCAGCCTGCCTGCTATTCTTTCACAACCTTTAAACCTGGAACGTATCGCCCCAGAGGAAAAACCTCTTTTTCACCGCTAAGGCGCCAAAGAGCGCAGAGAAGTACATGCAAGAGTTCTGTATCTTAAATCTTTGCGACCTCTGCGCCTCTGCGGTTACATATTGCCTTACTGCTTTCTCCGGCTTTCTTCTTCTGGCGACCTGTGGACTGCGGACTGTTACCTGCCTCTATCTCTTCAGACTTGGAACCTTGAACATTGAACCTTGAACTAATTTCGGACCACGAATTCCACGAATTATTCGAATTCTTGAAACCACAGATAAACACGGATGCACACGGCGCAGCGTAGCCGCAACCAATAAAAAAGAAGAAGAGACGGATCATGGATGTCCTAAATGTCGCAAAACACA
>QZKU01000129.1 GCA_003598085.1 Candidatus Abyssobacteria bacterium SURF_5 | reverse complement strand
GGCGACGCAGTTACCTTCGGCTAACGGAAGTGGACATCTTCCGAAGAGGACTTTCACCTCTCTGGTCGCGCCTGCTTGCAGGCGCACTAGCACAGGCGTTTCGCCTGTGAATCCAGAATACGCGGCCCCACTTCAACTTGTAACCTGGTTGGAACTCGTAACAGGCTCTTCTGTCGTCGCTATTTCTAGTCTGTAGAAAAACGCCCCACTCGCTGCTACTTTTAAGTAGCATGCGAAGATTACCTCGTGACCAAAAATATCTTATGGCGGTAGGTTTGGCAATTCGCGTCCTCCGCACCGCAGCTAACTTGAGCCAGGAAGGCCTCGCCGAAAAAGCCGATTTACATCGCACCTATATCGGCAGCGTGGAGCGCGGAGAGAAAAACGTTACCGTACTAAGCCTGCTCCACATAGCAAAAGCATTAAAAATCACACCCGCCGCAATTCTTTCGAAGGCGGAACAGATTCTGAAGAACGATACCCGAATACGTTCGCGAAAGAAATAAAAGACGTGCGATTGTAGATCGGCTTTTTCTCTTGGGACATAGCGGCTTACTTCTTAGAACCAATTCTTGAGCTACCTGAGCCCCCTCGGAAGCAAACCTCGTATCCACCAGGGAAATCAATGACCCGCCTCTATAGATAACCTGTTTTGGGTTTTATCCCATTCTAGGTTTATATTCAACCATGCAAAAATCTCCTTTCACAAACAAATACAACAAGTTCCGCAAGCTCCTGATTGAGGCGCGGAAAAAATCCGGACTTACTCAAAAGGAGGTGGCGGAAAAGTTGTCGCGCCCGCAATCCTTCGTCTCGAAATATGAGCGAGGCGAACGAAGGCTTGACGTGGTGGAATTTCTCGAAATCGCAAAGGCGCTTGAGATTTCGCTCTTTAGCTTCTTCAGAAAACTTGAAGAAGACACCCGACAGCAATAATGATTTTTGTGCCAGACCAACTGACTTCCGAAGGTGCTTAGCCATGGCGGCCGGATTCGCATCCTCAGTGAGAGAATTTCTCACAACCGATAAAGATCATATTGTCGGTAGACTCGTCACTGCGATCGCAAATAGCGGATTTGAAAGTCAGCAAAGCCGACAAATACGGGTGTGGGCAGAAGAAGTTGATGTCCTGAAAACCCAGCTTCGGCTTCTTGTCTGCGAAGACCCTCGGGTTGGGCTCTGGCATATCATTCTTGAATACGAAATTCCAAGGAGGCAGAAGAGACCAGATGTCATATTCCTAGCTCATGATATCGTAATGGTCTTAGAATTCAAATTTGCCGCGACATCTTTTGAAGCTTCCTCCCGCTGGCAAGCAGAAGACTATGCCCTGAACTTGAGAGATTTTCACGCCGAGAGCGCAAGCCGTCGTATTATCCCGATTCTTTGTGCAGCCGACGCCAAGCTTCCAGATGCGATGCAAAATTTTCTGCTTTCAGATTCAGTTGCGAATCTTCAAACAACTAATTCAGAAAAATTAGGAGCTTGTCTAAAGAGATGCTTTGATGCATTCCAACGAAAGCAAGAAATGCCCATTCAAGCAGATGAATGGCTGAATTCTGCTTATCGGCCAACGTTGACTGTTATCGAAGCCGCAGAGAGACTTTATGACCGTCAGGATGTTCGTGAAATTTCGCATAGCTATGCGGAAAATCTCGACAAGACGACAGATATGCTAATGAACATAATTGCAGGCTCCAAGGCGCAGCGAAAACATACCATCTGTTTCGTTACTGGTGTGCCCGGAGCCGGCAAGACTTTGACAGGGTTGAACGTCGTCCATGATCCCGCAATTCGCTCTAAACAAGGGCCTTCAGGCATCTTTCTTTCTGGAAACGGACCACTCGTTAAAATTATCCGTGAAGCCATCGTTCAGAACCAGATGAGACAAGGGCACAAACGCCGCGAGTGCAAATATGAAGTGGAGATCTTCATACAAAACGTGCATACCTTCCTGAGCCATCACCATGAAAATCCTGACGCCGTGCCACACGAGCACGTGGTGATTTTTGACGAGGCTCAGCGCGCATGGGATCGGAAGCAGATGAGGCGGAAACGATCTTTGGATATTTCCGAACCTGCCCAATTACTTGAAGTGATGGAACGTTTTTCTGATTGGGCCGTTATCATAGCTTTAGTTGGCGGAGGGCAGGAGATATATTTGGGCGAGGCCGGACTTGAAGAATGGGGACGAGCCCTGCTATCTTCGCAAAAGAAATGGTCAGTAGTCGCGTCGCCAGAGGCGTTATCAGGAGGAGCCAGCGTGGCCGATCATCGACTATTTGATGATCAGACGGCTTTAAATATGGAAGTTGTTGCAGAGCCACTCTTTCACTTAAGTGTTAGTGTCCGCAGTCACCGTGCCCAACTTATCGCAGAATGGGTGAATGCCCTTCTAGAACTTGATACCATCAGAACGTTCGAAAAACTTCCAGATACTCGCGAATTTCCTGTTGTTGTTACTCGTGATTTGGAGGATGCACGACGCTGGCTAAGGTTGCGGACTTTTTCAGATAGAAATTTACGTTGCGGTCTTATCAGTACCTCTGAAGATCAGCGCCTGCGTGCGTACGGCCTTGAAGCATCTTCGAATTTCCGCTCTGACTATCCCTTCGAAAAATGGTATTTGGCTGGACCGGATGACATCCGCTCCAGTTTCCAGCTTGAAGTAGCTGCCTCCGAATTCGAGTGCCAAGGACTCGAACTTGATTGGGTGGGCGTTTGTTGGGGTGGAGACCTGACACCAGATGAAACCGGTGAGGAGTGGGAGTATCGTAACTTCAGAGGGTCCAAGTGGCAAAGGTGCCGACAAGCTGTCGAACAGGAATATATTCGTAATCGATATCGGGTGCTTCTTACGAGGGCAAGGTGCGGAATGGTGATTTGGGTACCTCCGGGAGATGAATCCGATCCCACAAGAGATCCGCACAGGTTCAATCGCGTCTATGACCTCATCAAAGCAGCCGGAGTGCCCAATTTAGAAATATCCGAACTCGAGTAGGACCTTTCAAGCCTTCCATCGTACCTTCCATAAGCCGGAAAACATCAACTTCATATTTTTCGAGACAGTCTGATCATATTGGCGGCCCGCGATCGATCATTTGAACTTTTCGAATAGTCGATGTATCATTCCAATGGCTGAGTCAAGAGTATTCTATAGGACTGAGGAGGCTTATCAATGAACACAATTGAGGACGTAAGCTCCCTTGTTGATGAGTACCGGGCGCTTTTGGGGGACACTGAGACTGTTTCAAAAGAAGCGCTTGAAGATGTGCTCGTTCAAGAGGGAGACTGGACTCCACGAGCCGCTGAACACTTGCTACATCTGGCAAAAAGCTACGGCTCCTTCATGCTCCGGAACGCGCTTGCGATATCCTTAGCGCTTGACATCGAAGACGGAGAACTAGGTTTTTAAGGAGGAAGTCAACGGAGCACCGGAGAAAACAGAGGAAGACATCGACTCCCCATTCTTCATTTCACATCTCTGTTACCTCCGGTTCCTCCTGTTCAAGAGAATCTTAGCCCAACGCCCACCGCCGGAAGCCCGCCTTTCCAATCCCTGGCCTGAATCCCGTTTTTCCAATTCTGCTAACGGCACGTTCCCGCGAGGCGCGGGATGCCCCTACATCGGCGTTCATCGGCGGACATTGGCGGTTCCACCACTCTTTCTTCGTGCTTTGTCTTGGTGGTTGCCAGCGAAGGTTTCGGGTTCCAGGTTTCGGGTTGAAGGTTCCAGATCAAAAGAAGATTCCTCCGTTCCCTCCGTTCCCTCCTGTGGGTTCTTTTCACCTTTCAGCGGGAGAACATCTTCTTTGTGCCGTTGTGTCTTGGTGGTTGGGCTTTTCCTTTCCCAGGGTCTCCTGATCCCCGTGGTTTCATTCTTGTCGCTGTTTCTCCGGTTTTCCACAGGCGACGCCTGTTTGCCTGCTGCGCGCTTGACAGAGACAATCAGCACAGATAGAATGCTGCCGCACGCCTGTCACGACAGCCAGACCGACGCCGCCTTGCAGCGCTCAACCATCATCCGCCGGAGAGACAGCATGCCCGAATGTTCGTTTCGCCTCGATCTGATCCAGTTCCTGTTCGAACATCGAACGGGCGCCATGACCGCGCTGCTCCAGCTCTTCAGTTTCCTCGGCGAGGTCGAGGGCTACATACTCGTGATCTCGCTTATCCACGTCGCCTACGACAAGAAACTGGCGTTCCGACTGTCGGCGCTGGTTCTGCTCGCGATGTCGCTGAACCATGTGCTGAAGACCATCATCGCGAACCCGCGACCGTTCATCCGGGAAGGGACATACATGGAGAAGTGGGCGGTATCAACGGCGAATGCCCACGAGCTTGCGCCGGAGTATTCCACCCCGTCCGGTCATGCCATGGCAGGGTCTTGTTTCTATTCGTACCTGTACGGCAGCGTGAACAGCCGATACGTCAGGACCGCTGCGATCGCAACGCTCATTCTCACCGGCATCTCGCGTCCCTACCTTGGCGTCCATTACATTGAGGATATCGTTCTGGGTTGGATTTTGGGAGTCCCGATCGCTCTGTTCGCGATAAGATTTGTCGGCGACATCCGCGGGCTGTGGAACAGGCACACGTTGCAGCACCAGCTCCTGATCGTTGTTGCGGCAAGCGCACTCGTCTGGCTCGGCACGCGGCCGCTCTACGCGTCGAGCGCTCTCGGACAGCCGCTTCCATTCGTGAGCTACCTCGGATTCCTGGCGGGAATCGTGCTCGGCTATCCGCTCGAGGCAAAATGGGTTCGCTTCGATCCTCGAAGCGGCTGCATTGTGAGCAAGACGCTTCGGTACGCGCTCTCCGTGGTCCTAGTGATCGGCACGCTGCTCCTGCTCGATACGGTTTTCGGACTGGCGGCGAGCGATTCCTCTATCCTCGGAAACATCTTGCGATACGTGCGCTATGCGATGGCGGCTCTCGCGGGCGTGCTGCTCGCGCCCTTCCTGTTCGTCAGACTCGGCCTCGCCGGGACGACTCCAAAAATCAAAGAATGACCCATAGTCTTCTGCGTCTCGCGCGAATTCGTGGTGGAATTAGTCTTTGTCTTCAATCTGAGAAAATCAGCGTCATCCCGGATCGAGTCCAGGACGGCGTCTGCGGATAATAGTTTTTCGGGCACGGCTTGCCGTGCCCCTACACCCGCGTGTATCGACGTTCAGCGGCGGTTCCCTCCAATTCGTGTGAATCCGTGTCAATCCGTGGTGAAAAGATTAGTTCAAGGTTCAAAGCATGCCCCGGACCCGATCCGGGGTTCCAGGTTCAAGGTTGACGAACGGAGAGTTTGTCGGCGTGTATCGACGGTTTCAAGAATTCGTCTAATTCGCGCCAATACGTGGTGAAATTAGTCTTGTCTTCAATCTGAGTAAATCAGCGGAATCTGCGGATAAAGTGGAGGTGGGCGTCTGCGGATAATGGTTTTTCGGGCACGGCATGCCGTGCCCCTACAATCCGTGAAAACCCGCGTTAATCCGTGGTTTCGGCAATTTATCTGATAGTTCGTGGTCAAGAAAAGCCTCTCTTATAATCGTCGAAAACCAGCGTAATCAGCGGACCTGAGAACTCCTGCTCTTGTCGTTCAGAGGTCTTTGAGGAGCACGTTTTTCGGAACGGATGCGGTGGAGGCGTCGCGGGAGCCGTCGAGGGATGCGCTGATTTTTTCGACGGCCTCCGACTTCGCGAGCGGCAGAGCGTCGATCCCGATGTTTTCGAGGCGGTTGATTACCTCCCGGACACTGAGGCTGTGAATATCGAGGGCGGGCTGATAAACGACATCCTTCGTCTCGTTTCCGCCAACTTCTGAGAGAATCCCGGCCTGTACGAGGTCGTAAACCGCCTGGTTGACCATTCGAACCGGAGTCCCCAGCCTGTCGGCAATCTCGCCGGCGGATGGCGGCGGCTCGCCCTTTCGGAAATCGCTCACGCACAGATGCGCGACCGCGAGCGTGACCAATCTTCTGAACGCGGGACTCACCTTCTGGCAATCCTGTTCGAACTCGTAGGTCGCCACGTTCTGATGCGCGAACGACAGTTCCGCTCCATACAGCAGAATCAACCAGCTCATCTGCAGCCAGATCAGGAACAGAGGCAACGCGGCAAAGCTCCCATAGATGGCGTTGTAGCTGTTGATCCCTATCTGGAACGTGATGTACGCCCACTGCACGATCTGATAGACGCTGCCCGCCAGGATTCCGGCAAGCAAAGCCGACCGCGTGTTCACCTTGCCGTTTGGCAGAAACATATAGATGAACGCGAACAATCCCCACAGCACCGCGAACGGAAGGATTTTGAGCAGAAGCAGGACTGGTCCGGAAACGAATGCGAGATAGTCGTGTGTTGTCAGGATGTCGCTTATGCGGCTGGTGACCGCTACGGTCATGCTTCCGGCCACAATGAACATGATCGGCGCGACCAGCATGAACGAGAGATAATCGCTGAACTTGCGCGCCATGGTTCGATGCTTCTTGATGCCCCAAATCTCGTTGAAGGAGCGCTCCATGTTTCCCAGCACCTTGATGATCGTCCAGAAAAGGAAGATCACGCCGATGCCCGCGACCAGACCGCCCTTCGTGTTGTCGAGCATATTGCGGGCAAACGTGATGATCTGGGAGACGACCTCTTCATGTTCCTGAAGCTGTTCCCTGATTCTTTCTTCAAGGATGTGGTCGAATCCGAAGCCCTTCGCGATTCCGAAGGCCATCGCCATGATCGGGACGATCGAAAGCAGCGTGTAAAAAGTGAGGGCCGATGCCCGCAGCGTGCATCTGTCCCGGTCGAATCCCTTGACCGACAAGACGATCACCCGCAGAGCCTTGATCCACCAGGATCTGCGCGCCGGCTGCTCCTTCAATGGAATTCGCCAGATATCCTCGCTGAGAAAGGTGAGTACGCCCTTCATCGGAGTGTCTCCCCGTTCGGAAAGATGATGCGGCCTGTAATTACCCCATGTTACCTTTCCGTTCCTGGGGAAGTCAAATCGAGCCGATGTTAAATTTCGGACGAGAGAGGAGAGGAGATTCTTCGCTTCGCTCAGAATGACAATGGAAAGGACATCGGCGTCTATTGACGGTTCCACCACTCTTTCTTCGCGCCTTTGTGTCTTGGTGATTGGATTTTTAAAAACAGTCTATAGTAAGACAGTCCACAGTCTACAGTCCATTCCGCGAGGCGCGGGGTCAGGATGACAAAAAAAGGTGGGGTCGGCGGCACAACGGGCGGGTTCGAAACCCGCTCCTGCGGTGGGAATGAGATCGCGTGGGTGGGAACAATCGGCGTTGTAGTCGTCGTTCATCGGCGGTTCCAAGAATTCGTAATTCGTGGTCCAAGAGGTTGGTTGCGGCTCCGCCGCGCCATGATGTTCGAAAGGTTTGATGAGGGCGTACCCCGTCGAAAAGCAGTGTATCTTATGTTTTCAGACTATCGAATCCGGCGAAGGCGCTGGCGGCCGCTATTCACCTGCAGGTAAAGTGAGCGGAATCGGTTGAGGCATCGAGGGTTACAATCGGAATTTCCACCTGGTTACCGGGCGAGCGCGGACATTCCAGAAGCAGGCTCTGTAGTCGGCGTCACAAGAACGCTTCTGAAAATCGTTCTGTCGGTCCGACACTTTCGTGACAAATCCAAATTTCCGTGATATAATCACCCCGGCCTATCACGCGGGTCTTCCAGAGACTCCAGCACCTCGTCCCTGGCAGATTCAACCTCTCCATCATGAGAAGTATGCCCTTCCCGAAAGGGGGAAACCAACAGAAGAAGGGGCTGCTGTCAGTGTCAGTCATTTAGCTTATTCGCAGGCGCAATTGTTTAATCGGGAGGATAAGCTCACATGAACCGCAAAATCATTTCACTTGTCTTCATTCCTGTCATTCTTTTCTTCTTTTCGGCAACATCACTTGCCGATGAGGTTGAGCTCAAAAACGGAGACGTCGTAAAGGGAGAGATAACTGAGGAAACCGAGCAGTTCATAGCAGTAGAAACCGATAAAGGGACCTCCTTTATCAAAAAAGATGAAGTAAAGGCGGTATCGAGGAGTCAAATGGCCGCGACCACGGGTACCGTCGTCGAGGTGACGGGCGCGGTGGATGTGCTTCCGAAGGGTGGAGAGCAGTGGACGCCCGTGCAAAAAGGGACTGTTCTGAATGAGGGAGACTCGGTCCGAACCGGCTCCGACTCGAAAGCGATCGCTCTGCTCGGGAACCAGGCGATCATGGCAGTAGAGCCGGAAAGCAACGTAGGTCTCAACAAATTACAGCAGTCACCAAAGAAAGATATTAAGGTAAAAGTGAATCTCGACCGGGGCCAGATATGGACCGACGTCGGCAAATTGAGAACAAAGGACTCGAAATTCCATGTCGCCACCCCCGCGGCGGTAACCGGAGTTCGCGGAACGATCTTCACTGTTCAGGCCGGCCCCGAAAAAACAACGGTCGCCGTTGTGGACGGAAGCGTGGATGTGCGCACGCGCGAGATGATGGAGGGCCCCGTCCGCGTCAAGAAAAATTACATGACCGAGGTAACGCCCAATAGACCGCCCGCAAAGCCTACGGCCATATCCGGTGCTTTTCTGGCGCAATGGGCTATTTACCAGGCAAAATTCGGATTGCTCAGGAGCGGCATGGGCGGCGGGTTCCAGGTTTCGCCCGGCCAGGCGGCGGTGGGAGGCGCGGCTGTGGCGGGAGCCGCCATTGCGGCGGCCGCTGCAGGTGGAGGCGGGGGCGGCGGCAGTTCGCCGGCTGCTCCTCAGACCGTGACGGTAACGGCGAGCAGAAGCGGAGTTTTTCCTGTTACACCAACGGACACGGAAATCGATGGCTCTCCCGAAATAGGGGAACGCACAGTTACCCGCGTAGATGTAAGCCTGGACTGCAATCCCATGACTGTCCCGGACCGATTTCAAGTCATCTATGAGGGCAGCCCGATTGCTGATACCGGCGATCTGATTGGAACGCCGACGACTATTACCGGAAGCGCGCCCGGATCGTCGACGATCGTTACCATCCGGGTGATATCGGAGGGTGTCGGATCAGAATGGCATTGGGACGCGGTAGTGACATATCACGTGGAGTGAAAGGCTTGTCCTCGAGTCTGATTGCGGCAACGAGATGCAGACGCGGCTGCACTCTTGCGGCGCTCTGTGTCTTGTTCGTTCTGGGAATGATCCTGCCGGCGGGCGCTTTTACAACTCCCGCAGAAATCCAACAACCGGACAATGCTCCGCCTCAAACCGATGCAACCCAAGCTGGGGGCCCACCCCTCTCAAGCCCGCCGGGTGAAGGCCCCGGTTCCATCCAGGAAGAGCCGGGCTCTCATGCGCGTTCTCAAGATACCGCCGCAGCCGATCCTGTCCTTGTGCTGACGCTGGAAGATGCGATCAACCGCGCGCTTGAGGCGAACAGGAGCATCCTGGACGCCAGGGACAGGCTGGAGAGCGCCCGGCTATCGATCGTTTCGGCTGAGTCGGAGTTTGAACTCAAGCTCTTTCCAGACGCCGTGGCGGGAGTCACGGGCGGCGATGACGAGGACGACGGAGAGCTTCTCGGGGCTGGAATTTCGATCGAGAAGAAACTTCCCATCGGGACAGTCTTGGCAGTTCGCCCGAACGTGGAGAGAGACGATGACGTTTATAGGAGCAGCGTCGATTCCTTCCTTATACAACCGCTCCTGAGGGGGGCGGGCCGCGAATTCAATCTGGCGCTCGTGCGGGAATCGGAGTTCGGTGAGCGTTCATCAGAAAGATCGTTATACCTGACGCGCGCAGGTACCGTGATCTCAACGGTTGGAGCCGTATATTCTGTGATAGGCCAGCGTGAATTCGTGCGGCTGAATCTGGAATCCGTTTCGCGGCTGAAAGGCCATGCTCAGGCCGCTCGAGTCAAGGAGAAATTCGGACTGGCCACTCCGATCGATGTGTATCGTGCCGAAATACAGATGAAACAATCCGAAGATAGCCTGGCCACCGCCCAGGAAGCTTACCAGGATGCACTCGATAATCTGAGACTCATCCTTGCCCTTCCCATTGAGGAAGACATCGATGTCTCCGCGCCCCTGGACTACAGCATCGTCCGCATGAAAGAAGAAGAAGCGATCGAGATTGCGCTCCGAAACCGCGTGGAACTCAAGCAGGCGTGGGATACGGTAATGAATGTGGAGCGGCGATCCAGGGTGGCGAAACACGGGATACTTCCGGAGCTCAACGTGGTCTTGTCCTTTTCTCCGTTTCAAGAGAGCGCCGTATTTGAAGAGAGCCTGCAACTGGATAAATATTTCTGGGGAATCAATCTCACGAGCACGACGGATCTCGCCCGCACCGCGGAGCGCGCCGCATATGAACAGAGCCTGATCGAGGTTCAGGCGGCCTACAGAGACATGGTCCTTACACGCGACGAGGTGGTTCGCGACGTGAAAAGTTCGTTGCGCACCCTGATCAAAGCCGAACAAAGAATCGAGATCCAGAAACAACAGATAAAACAATCCGAAGGCAAGCTCAAGCTGGCCCAGGTGAAATTCAAGCACGGTATGGCGAACAACTTTGACCTGATCGAGGCGGAAGAGGAGTTGCGGAGGGCGCAGACAAATCTCGTTTCCGTCGTCATCGACTATATCGTCGGGACCTACGCCTTCAGGGAATCAATCGGGACTCTCCTGGAGCAACCAGCGGGGCTGTGATGAACGAAAAGAAAAGAATGCTTTATGTAACCCTTGCGATCGTCCCCGTGATGCTGATTGGATTCTTGAGCGCCGGTGTATACCGACACCGACTCGCCGGAGATGAGATGATCTTTGCGGTCGTAATGAGGAAATCGTTCGACGTGAGCGTTCAACTGGTTGGCCATCTTGAAGCTGCATATTCCATTACGGTCAGCTCCGAGGTCAAAGGAGATTCAGGCAAGATCATCTCAATCATCGAAAACGGCACACGAGTCGAGAAAGGAGACGTCCTGATTCGCCTGGACCCGACCCTCTTTGAAAAAGACGTGGATGCCTGCTCCGAAAAGCTTGAAGTGTGCAAGGCCAATGTGATAGCGCTTGAGCAGAGTTTCGAATGGGAACAGAATCAAGCCGTTCGAGAGGTCAAAACGGCGCAATACGAATTTGAAGTGTCAAAGATGGAGCTCGAGAAGACAGAAAAAGGGGATGGTCCACTCGAACTTGCCCAACTGGAGAACGATGCTAAAAAAGCGCAAAGCGAATACCTTGAGAAATCCGGCTACCTCGCTGACCTGGAGGAATTGGAGAAGCAGGGCTTCAGTAATCCCGCCGAGACCGAGCAAGCGAAAAAAAAGATAGACGAGGCCAGGGAAACATTTGAAATTGCGGAAAGAAAACTCGATGCTTTCAAAGAGTACCTGCTTCCCGCAAAAATTGAAATGGCGAGAGCCAAAGTCGAGAGGGCGAAATCGGATCTGGAACAGACGAAGAAATCAATGGCGATCAGCGTCGCCAAGGCGTCAGCCGAGCTGGACCGGGCGAAGCGAGAGGTTGAGTTGGCCGCGACCTCGCTCGCGGCGGCGCAAGATCAGCTCGCCAAGACCGTGATAACGGCGCCCACACCCGGCCTTGCCATCATCCGCGAAACGTACTTCAGGGGTGAAAGAAGAAGAGCTCAGGTGGGAGACACCGTGTGGCAGAATCAGCCGCTTGTGTATCTGCCCGACATCTCCGAGATGCTGGTGAATACGAAGGTGCGCGAAGTGGATTTACATAAACTGAGAAGCGGACTTCCCGCGACGGTTTCCGTCGATGCGTATCCTGAGACTCGACTCAAGGGAGCGGTTCATTCCATCGGAGTGCTGGCCGAGGAAAAGGCTGAGGTGAAAACTGCCGAAAAGTATTTTCAGGTAACGATCGCGATACAGGAACAAGACGCGCGGTTGCGCCCGGGCATGACCGCAAGCGTGAGAATCGTGTCCGACAGTGTCAGGGATGTTCTCGCCATCCCGATAAATGCGATATTCGAAAAGGAAGGCCGCAAGTGTTGCTATGTCGTTCACGGGAATGGCTACGAGCTGAGGGAAGTGATCGTGGGCGCTCAAAAGGAGGACTTCGCGGAAGTGAAAGAAGGCCTGTCTGAGGGCGAGAAAATTTGTCTCATAGAACCTCGTTCCGATCAGATGCAGAGCCGGAAGTCGACAATCATGAAGGTCGGAAGCGGTCCCCAAATCAGATGCAGACATGGCAGAGCTGTTGGCTGAAACCGAATCTATTAAGAAAGTCTTTCAGAACGGGCAACTATGCGTCGAAGCATTGCGCGGCGTAAGCATGCGGATTCATCGAGGGGAATTCGTGGCAATTATGGGGCCGTCGGGCTCGGGCAAGTCTACGCTGATGCACATAATCGGATGCCTGGACCGGCCGAGTTCCGGCGTGTATCGGTTCGGCGGCAGGGACGTCTCGAATCTCTCGGACAAGCAGCTTTCTCGTATCCGCGCCAATGAGATCGGGTTCGTGTTTCAGACATTCAACTTGATCCATGGATTCAATGTGTTGGAAAACGTGAGATTGCCATTTCTCTACAGGGATGACGACGAAGGGCTGACCGATCGTCGGGTCGTCAGTGCGATAGAGAAGGTGGGGCTCGCGGGCAGGATTCAGCATCGTCCTTCAGAACTCTCGGGTGGAGAATTACAGAGAGTCGCCATCGCGAGGGCGATAGCGATTGATCCTGTGATCGTGCTGGCGGATGAGCCTACTGGAAACCTGGACTTCGGCACCGGGAGAGACATCATGTCCTTGTTTCTCCAACTGAATGCGCAGGGCATGACGGTGGTTCTGGTGACTCATGATCGGCAATTGGCCGAATGCGCCCAGAGGATCATCCACATTCGCGACGGCGCAATCCAGCCGGATTGATTGAATATGAAGACGCTCGGCATTATCAGAGACGGCATGGTTTCGCTCCGCCAGCACAGATTCAGGACGTTCCTGAGCACGCTCGGCATTATTTTTGGGGTGACCGCAATCATTGCAATGGTTTCCATCGGAGAAGGTTCGAAGCGGGAAGCCCTGGCGCTCATCGAGCAGCTCGGCAAGAACAACGTCATCTTGAGAAGTCTCGAGCCTGCCGGGGCGGGAACATCAGGAAAACAGGTTCATGCGGGTGGATTAAGCAAGGGTGATCTCGAGAGGATTCAGGCACGGGTGACCGAAGCGGAAAACGTTGCGCCGCTCCTCCAGGTGAAGGCCGCCATGGCGAATGCAAGAATGGGGTTCAATCCCGAGATAATATCAACGACCGGTGCTTACCAGAAGATAATGGGGCTTTCCGTATCCGAAGGCCGATTCATCTGCCTCGAGGATGTCGATAAGAGCACCCTCTGCTGTTGCATCGGGTGGGACGTCCTCGAGAGCCTGGGTTCCGCCGGACGCGTTGGACAGAGCCTGCGGATAGAAAACACAATGTTCAAGATTGTCGGAATCCTGGGCAAGCGAGATTGGAACACTCGCAAGAGCCAGTCGATAGCGGCACGAAACGTCAATAGATTGATCATAATTCCGCTCGGGACCGAGAAGGCGCTCGTATCCTCCCAATCTGTCGAACCGGAAGTTTCAGAAATTATTGCACAGGTCAAACCCGGTTCCGACGTGCTCCTGAGTGCGAAACTGCTGAAGAGAATTGTTGACGAAAACCATCGCGGCCTGGAGGACTTCCACATGATAGTGCCGCAGGAGCTTCTGAATCAGGCAAGAAGAACGCACCGGGTGTATAATGCCGTCCTTGGCTGCATCGCCGCAATTTCGCTGGTGGTCGGCGGAATCGGGATCATGAATATCATGCTTGCCACCGTATCTGAAAGAACGAGAGAAATCGGCATTCGCCGGGCCGTCGGCGCGAATCAGACCCATATATTCCTGCAGTTCCTGTTCGAGGCGGCGATGCTCACATCTCTCGGAGGCGCCATCGGAATATGCTGCGGCATCGTTGCATCCGGGCAAATAGCAAGGCTTATTGGATGGGAAACTGTCATATCCGGATGGGCCGTGACCCTTTCGTTATTGACCGCGGTCTTCGTCGGCATTTGTTCGGGCATGTATCCGGCAGTGAGGGCGGCCCGAATGGATCCGGTCGCTGCATTGAGATTTGAATAATCTGGATAATTCAAACTATTATCATTAACAACAGGGGCTTCATGGAACTATTGAAGAGAGGGTGGTTGACGTGAGAAAGGCACTCGTCGGGCTGGCAATTTGTCTCATCATGCTGATGGTAACACATGAATCATTCGGAGTGCTGCTCTGTCCCGAGCCCGGGGCCGGCGCGCGCATAATCGACTTGTTCAAAGCAGTGTGCACAGAATGTGAACGGGGTCCGGTTGACACGTGCGGCCAGGAATTCAGTGTCACCCTCGTGGATGTTGCTCCCGGGCCCGTCTCGCCTCTCGTGACATTCACGTATGAAGTGTATAAGTACCCGGACGATTTGGAAGGGACGGATTTGGTCCATTGGATGCTGGGGGTCGACCTCGCTCAATTTTACCAATACCTCGCTCCCGGCATGACGATCTACGATATTTTTGCAGATTGCTCGACCGGCGGAATCGGGAGCGAGTGCGTTCTCATCTATCCAGACCCGACAACTCAGTTGGAAGGCGTGAAATTCGAGGCTGTCATTGGAGACGGAGAGACGCAGACCTTTACCGTCACCCTTGATGACACGGCCCTGCTTCCGGGCATTGGCTTCGGGGAAGGCTGCATTTTAGCGGCGACAAAAGCAGATCATGAAGATATTATGCGGACCGACCGTCCGGCTCCCGGCTACGTTTGCATTTCCGGCCCGGTTCTCAGGGAGAGGCCGATCGTTTGCCCGATCGCACAAGCCGGCTCGGATCAGAATGCATGTGTCGATGACGTCGTTCAGCTCAATGGGTGCACAAGCTACGATCCCGACGGCAGGCCGCTCACCTACTCGTGGAGTATCCTCAGCAAGCCGGCATGCAGCATGGCTGTTCTTTCGGATGAAACCGCCTGCAATCCGACGGTCACCGCCGATTGCGCCGGTGACTACGTGTTCCAGCTCATCGTCAACGACGGCGACTGCAACAGCGAGCCGGACACGGTTCTCGTTAAAGTGGCGGACTGTGGTGAATACCTCTGCCCGAAGAGTCTCGGCTTCTGGAAGAACCATCCGGAAGCGTGGACCGCAGATTCCCTGACTCTGGGCTGCGAAGAGTATTCGAAAATGGAACTCGTAGTCCTTCTGAATTCTCCTTCGCTCGGCGACGCCAGTCTGATTCTGGCCAAACAACTGATTGCCGCAAAGCTGAACATCGAGAAGGGCTCCGATCCCGCGCCGGTGGGTGACACGATTGAAGCCGCCGACTCTTTGCTCTGCCTGTATCCTGGAAAACTCCCGTACCACGTGTCCACTGATGTGCGGCAGGGAAAGAAGATGCTCAAGCTCGCGTGGATTCTGAAGAAATATAACGATGGGTTGCTGACAGACGACTGCCTGGAGTGGTAGATACAGTTTTCGGGCGCCGCGTTGTGCCGTGCCCCTACAATCCTTGATAATCCGTGATCGAACCACTAAGAGGGAAAACTCGGCTTTGTTTTCCTTCTGCTCTCTCCGGTATAAATCTTCCCAACTATCTCTTCAGCCGATCGAGTCCGGCGACACGGCCGCGCCCGCCTCGGCCGATTTGTAAACGGCCCGGCCGAACTGCACCACGCGCAATCCCTCTTCGGCTGACAGATACGGCTGCTTATTTTCGAGAATGCAATCGATGAAATGCTGAGCGCATCGGATGAAGCCTTCCTCCCATTCTGACGGGATATCGTGATAGCAGTGCGTCTGGCCGTCCCGATACATGATCAGCGGCGCGACGTTCATCAGCCTGCCGGTCAGCCTCGTCACCCAGATGATGCCCTTCGAGCCGGTGATCTCGACCCGCTCCTCGACCGGATAATATTTTGTGTCGATAATCAGGTCGGGCGAATACGTCGCGTCGAGCACGCCGTAGCGAATGCCTTCTTTGTGTTTCCACATGACGGTAGCCGGCGTATCGAGAAACATGCCGGGATTCTCGATGAAGGCCGAGACCCGCTCGATAGGCCCGCCGAAGAACAGCGCGAGCGCGTATTTGTGGTGCATGTCGTCGAACATGGTGCCGCCGCCGACGCGCTCCTGATTGAATTTCCATTCCCATGACGTCGAGGTGAGCTCCCATCCGCACTGGAGCGAGCCGCTCGTTGTGCGAAGCCGAAGCATCGAAACGTCGCCGATCTCGCCCGCGTCGATCAATTCCTTCGCCTTTGCAATCGGGGGATAAAACGGATAGCATTCGAATACCTGGAATTTTCCCTTGGCGCGTTTGGCCGCCTCGACCATCGCGGTGCATTCCTCGACATTGCGAGCCATTGGTTTCTGGACGGAGACATGCTTACCTGCATCGAGCGCCTCCACGACCATTTGCCGGTGCAAATCATGCGGCGTTATGATCATGACCGCATCGACTGCCTTATCGTCCAATAGTTTGCGGTAGTCGCTGTAAACCTTCTCCGCCTTCCATTCGGATGCCCGCTGCTCGGCCCGCTCGACATTCGGGTCGGCAACCGCATAGATGGCGCTGCGATCATCCGTCCGAAACCCCCAGGTGGTCAACCCCGATATCTCGCCGCACCCGATCACTCCGACTCTCAGTTTGTCCGTCATGTCAGCCTCCTCGCGAATTATATCTTAATAATATTCTCGGCTTCACCGATTCTCGCTTCGGGCGGACACATAGGTCCGCCCCTGCAAAAATAATCCAAAATCTCTTACGCCCACCACATGCCGCCGGGCAACTCGTCCTCGAAGATGATTTCGCGAAGGAAAGCGACCGCCTTCCTCAGGCCCTCCTCCGGCGACGCGAGCACGTCTTCATGTTCGATGCTGAGCACGTAATCATAGCCGCCGATCCTGAGCGCGCTGACGATCTCCTTCCACGTCTGCAGATCATGGCCGTAGCCGACGGTGCGGAAAATCCATGAGCGCCGCCTCAATTGGTCGTAGTGTTTGGTGTCCAAGACACCGTTGACCGAGCAATTGGTGCGATCGATAAGAGTGTCCTTCGCGTGGACGTGGAAAATGGCGCCTTTCAGTTCGCGGATGGCGGCGACCGGATCGATTCCCTGCCAGAACAGGTGGCTCGGATCGAAATTGGCGCCGATAGTTTCGCCCGCCGCCTCCCTCAGCCGGAGCAGCGTTTCGGGATTATAGACGACCGTTCCCGGATGCAGTTCCAGCGCCACCCTCACGTTGTGAGACTTCGCGAATTTTGCTTCCTCTTTCCAGTACGGGATAACCTTCTCGTTCCATTGCCATTCGAGAACCTCGAGATAGTCGGGCGGCCACATGCAGGTGACCCAGTTCGGAAACTTGGAGCCTTCCGAATCGCCCGGGCAGCCGGAGAGGCAATTGACGACGCCTACTCCAAGCTTTTCCGCCAATTGAACCGTCTTGCGCCATGTCACGTGGTTGCTCTTCGCAAATTCGGCGTCCGGATGCAGCGGATTCCCGTGACAGCTCAGGCCGCTGATCTGGATGCCCTTTGCGGCAAAGCCGCCGTGATACTCCCTGAGCTTCTTCTCGTCGGCCAGCAATTCATCGATGTCGCAGTGAGGATTCCCGGGATAATTGCCCGTTCCAATCTCCACCATCTCCACTCCCAACTCGACCAGCTTGTCGACCAACTCGTCAACTGAAAGATGAAACAGCATCGGCGTGAACAATCCTATCTTCATATAGCCTCCTGAGATGAGGACGCGAACGTCCCGGCTTTTCTCGCAGCGTTGCAGGCATCGGACCGCTGCCAATGGATGACGGAAGCTTTTTCCTCCACTTGCAAAGGGAATTCTATCACATCCGGCCGCTCTTCCGTCGAATCGGGCGGATAATTAATCCCCGCTGCTTGATAATGGAACAAAGCGCCTGTCAATGTTAGCCGATACCGGCCACGCAGTCGAGATGAACAAGCGGGACAAGCTGAAATTGTATATAATGTTGGAACGCTCGATTTGGAGAAAGCGAGGGGTTTCGTCCGGCTGCCGCCAACGAGACGCAGCAAGGGCGGCACAGCCGAACCCAGGTTGGAAAGGAGAAACATCTGAATGGACCAGACAAAGGCATCTCATGGCGAATCCGGGCCGGCAGTGACAATTGCGCCGTCACCCTGGCCGGTGATCAATGATGAGGTCATCGACGCGGTCGTTCGCGTCCTGCGAGAGGAATCCCTTTCTCCGATCATGCAGGTGGGCATCATCAAAGAGTTCGAGGACAACTTCGCGCAGTATCAGGGGCGCAAATTCGCCTTCGCCGTCAACAGCGGAACGGCGGCGCTCGATACCGCTCTTCATGTCAGCGGCGTGGGTCCGGGCGACGAGGTGATCGTTTCGCCCTATACGTGGGGCGCGACCGTCGGGTGCATCCTCCATAATAATGCCATTCCTGTTTTTGCCGATATCGACCCGCTCACCTTCAACATCCGCCCGGATGAGATACGAAAGAAGATCACAGACCGGACAAAAGCGATTGTGACGGTCCACATCTACGGGCATCCGTGCGATATGGACCCGATCAACGAGATAGCGCGCGAACACAATCTGCGCGTCATCGAGGACTGCGCACAGGCACATGGCGCGACATACAATGGCAGAAAGGTCGGCAGCCTCGGCGATATCGGATGCTTCAGCCTCCAAGCCTCGAAGAACCTCACCGGCGGCGAGGGCGGCATCCTCGTATTCGACGACGAAACGCTCTTCGACGAGGTCGTGAGTTGGGCCTCACATCCGATGCGACAGTTCATGGAGTTGCAGGACAAACCGCTTGGCGCCTACATCGACAGCGTCGCCCCGAATTTCCGGATGCATGCGGTTTCGGCGGCCATTGCCAACGTGCAGTTGAAACACCTCGACACGTGGGTCGCCCAGCGCCGGAAAAACCTTGCGTATCTGACGCGCTCCTTATCGGATATTCCCGGCATCAGGACAACCTTCGTCGCTCCGAATTGCGAGCACGCCGTCCACATCATCCCGTTCATCTACAAGGCGGACGAGCTCAACAACGTGCCGCTCGAGAAATTCCGAAACGCGCTCGCGCTCGAAGGTCTCGAAACGAACAGCTACGTCGGAACCCCCATCCATCTCAGGCCGCGCTTCCAGGAGCGCCGGTTCTGGGGCAAGGGGTGTCCCTGGTCATGCGGTTATGCCGGACGTTCGATTGAATACCGCAAGGGCGATTGTCCCGTGGCCGAGAAACGCTGCTCCGGCGAAGAGCTCACCTTGCAGAGCATCGGGTTCCATGTGCCGTGCACCGATTACCTCGATCAAATCGGCGCCGCTTTTAAAAAAGCGGCTAATAAAGCGCTGGCCGGGAATCTTTAGGGTAATGCCATTCACTAAGGCGAGCCCGACTGCTTCTTGTACATACCGCTTTCTGCCGCTCTCTTTAATTTCCCCCTTTGGGAAAGGGGGACTAAGGGGAATTTTGAAACCGGGATGTTGGTTGTGTCGCATTTCAAACCCCCTCTTTCGAAGGTGCTTCAGTGAATCGCATTAATCTTTAGGCCGCATGTCGTGGATCGCCGGAGGGCAACCAATGGCTGAGATAACAACTGTCCTGGGGCCGATATCTCCCGAGAAGCTGGGATTCACCTCGATGCATGAGCACACCGTCTGCGACATGAGTGTCTTCCGCCGCAGATACGAAGATATCCTGCCCGGCCATCTGCCGGTTGCGCCCGACGACCCGGTCCGGCTGGACAACCTCGGATCCCTCAAGCACTTCTTCATTCTCTCGCGCGACGCGCTCGATCTGCGCGACGAGGAACTGATCGCGGCCGAGGCGGCCGACTTCAAGAACGCGGGCGGAAACGCCATGGTCGATATGAGCGTGCCCGGCCTTCGGTGCGATCTGCCCGCCATCCGCCGAATCTCCCAAAAGACAGGGGTGCATATTATCGCGACCACCGGCCTGTACGCCGAGGACTCGTGGCCCGAGCGGTACCGCGCGATGTCGATGCGGGATTACATGGACTTCATGCGCCGCGAAATCGAGAACGGCATCGACGAGACCGGGATCAGGGCCGGACACGTCAAGATCATGATAACCGACAGCATGATGTTTTCGGTCGAGCCGTTCAGCGCACAACAAAAATTGTTGTTGCGTGCGGCGGTTCGCATATCGAACGAGACCGGACTGTCGCTGACCGTGCATCCGCCGCTCGATTCAAAGGCGAGCCTGCGCGAGGTGGTGAAAGTCATGCTCGACGAAGGCTTATCACCCGGGCGGGCCGTCATCGCGCACGCCGAGCTCTTCTTTGTCCCGCAGGACCTCGCAACACTTGTGCTCGATCCCTCCTCCTGGCAACTGGACGTCGATTTCGCGAAGGAACTGCTCGACCAGGGATTCAACATCTCGATCGACTCGTTCGGGCACTATCATGATGCGGAAGCCATCGGGAGCGTCATCACCGCCGACTGGCAGCGGATGGCGGGACTGGTTGCGCTCCTGAAATCCGGTTACTCGTCGCAGATAGTGATCGGAACCGATATCTTTCTCAAGATTCTCACGCGCAGGTTTGGCGGAGACGGCTATTGCCGGCTCACCGATTTCGTTGTGCCGTGGTTGAGGCGTCTGGATATCGACGAGTCGTTCATCAACATGCTGACGGTCGAAAATCCCGCCCGCCTGCTCGCGCACTGAAAAATCGCTCATTCCTTCCTGCATGAGTGCTGGCTGTGCAAAGGAGATTGCATATGAGAGAAGACATGCCCCAAATTCCCTCGATTAACCCGCTTCCCCTCTGGAATCTCGCGCATGCGTATTGCGAGGCAAGAGCTTTTCAAGTGGCAAACGAGCTTGATCTATTCAGTCATCTTGATGAACCGAAGACATCCGAGGAGATGGCGAAACTGCTCGATATCGATCCGCGCCCTGCGCGAATGCTGATGGACGCGTGCGTGGCGCTCGAGCTGCTCGAGAAATCGGAGGGCAGATATAAGAACACGCCGGTTTCCAGCGAATTTCTTGTGAAAGACAAGCCGTTCTATTCCGGAAATTTCGTGTCGCTCGAGGCGGCCTCGTATTTAACCTGGGCCCGGCTTCCGGAGGCCGTTCGCCGGAACGGGCCGATCGCGCGGACCATGAGAGACGAGACGAAGATGAAATTCTTCACTCATGCGATGCACAGCACGTCGGTCTTCAGCGCAACCATGCTGGCGCAGGTTGTGGACCTTTCCGGATACAACAGACTTCTCGATATCGGCGGCGGCTCGGGCGTAAATTCCATCACGCTAGCCGAGAAGTATCAGAACCTGCGAGCAACTGTGTTCGATCAAGGTCCGGTGGTCGAGGTCGCGGCCGAATATATTTGCCGCTCTCCCGCCGCGGCCAGACTTTCCACCGCGGCCGGCAATTACCTCGAGTCGCTCCCCGCCGGACACGACGCAGCCCTGCTGTCCAATATCCTGCACGGGGAAGGGGCGGATGATAATCGCAGCCTGTTGAAGCGCGTGTACAATGCGCTTGATGCTCCCGGCATCGTGATAATCGCGGACGTGCTCACCAATGAGGAAAGGACAGGCCCCTTGTTTCCGCTCCTGTTCGCGCTGAATATGCTGCTGGACACCGAGCACGGCGATACGTATACCATATCCGATGTGCGCAGTTTCCTCGAAGGCGCCGGCTTCCGCGAGATCAATGCGATGAGCTTCGATCCGGCCCCGCTCAGCATCGTCATCGCAGTAAAGAAATAGGCAAATGAGGCCGTACGCGAAAGCTGTGGCAAATCCGCGAGGCGGCACTCTGGCGGTCAGTCGAATACGCGACCTCCGCGCGGTTTGACATAAGGAATCGTTTGGCGGGATAATAGCACAAATCGAATGACGGACTTCCTTATGCAATGAACCTGTCTGGAGGGCCACATGGATAAGGAGCGCGACTTCATCAATTTTGTCAGACGCGGCTGGATTGAAGTGGGCGGCGCGAGGATGTCGCTCGTGGACATCAAAGGCGGGTTCTACGGCATGAGGGAAGTCCTGGCGCGCGAGGTGGGAGATACGGCTGATGATCTCGTCTGTCATGCCGGTATCCAGGGATCCACTTCGTTCGTGAGCTCATCCATAGAAACAAAAGAGCTTACGCCGGACGAGAACGGTTTCATCAGCGCAGTTGAAACCTATTCCGAGTCCGGCTTCGGGAATTTTCAAATAGCCGAACTGTTCTGGTCGAAGGGGTGGGCGATCATTCGGTGCGCAGACTCCTTCGAGGGCTGGGCCTATGCCGCCAACAATAATCTGCAGAGTCGCTCCAAGTGCGACTACACCCGCGGCGTTTTGCAGGCGTTCATGAGGGATACCCACAGGCACGCCCAGACGGGCATCGAGGAGCTGTCGGTGGTCGAGACCAAATGCATCGGGAAAGGCGACAAAGAGTGCGAATTTCTCATCGGCGTCCCGGCGGACATCGAGGCCTGTGGATACGAGATAGCCGAACCCAAGACCTCCATCAAGGAGAAGCTCGAGCGGACGGTCGCGCTTCTGCGGGAGTCGAATTTGCGCCTGATGAGAGCCGAGATGCAATATCGGGCCGTATTCGATAATATCATGAACCCCATCGTTATCGTCGATGAGAGGCTCAGTGTGCGAAACTGCAATAAACCGGCGGAAGATTTCCTGTGCTCGCGAAGGAGTGAGATGGCGGGAAAAAACATATCCGAATATCTGCCGGCCGCTCACGGCGTTTCGCTCGATGAAAAAATCCAGGAAGCATTGAAGGCGGACAACTGCATCGATTTTGAGATTGAAGTACATACCTGCCGCGGGAAAACGGAACCCTGCAAGATACGGATTTGCCCCATTCATGCCGGCCTGACAATAGAATTCCAAAAATTGAGTGAAGCTGAGGGGTGAGCACTCAGTAATTTCCTCCAAATACCGGTTCAAAAGCCTCCTCGTCTGACCAAAAAAAAGCGGGCCCGCATAAATCTTTTTCTCGTCTCGTTCGTTTAACCTTCCAAAGGCGATAATCTCGAGAGTCTCTGCCTGAATTCCCCATGGAATGACCGCTTCACGCAAGAGAACGGCGATCTGAATCTGCAAAGGAGAAAGAAAATGAGAACGATCAGGAGAACATTGATAGTGGTGCTGCTTCTTATGTTCGCAATGCCGCTTTGTGCGGTCGGCCAGGAAAGGGAGGTCGGGCCTGACAAAACGCTGTCGCCCTACTTCTTCGTCCACAGCGACGACCCCGGCATCGACCGGCTTCCGCTGCAAAGCACGCGCGCCGACGTCGAAATCGCCGGCGTCATTGCAAAAGTGCTCGTGACGCAGGTGTACAAGAACGCCGGCACCCGCCCGATCGAGGCAACTTACATTTTTCCCGGTTCGACCAATGCGGCCGTTTTCGGGATGCGGATGACCATCGGCGAGCGCGTGATCGAGGCAAGAATCGAAGAGCGTCAGAAGGCTCGGGCCGAATATGAGCAGGCGCGCGCCGACGGCAAGAGCGCCACGCTCCTCGAGCAGCAGCGGCCAAACGTGTTCCAGATGAACGTGGCCAACATCATGCCCGGTGACATCATCAAGGTCGAATTGAATTATGTGGAACTGCTTGTGCCCGAGGACGGAACCTATGAGTTCGTCTACCCGACCGTCGTCGGCCCGCGCTACTCGAACACGCCGAAGGCGGGCGCATCCGACCGCGACGCGTGGGTGGAAAATCCGTACCTTAAGGAAGGCGAGCCGGAGCCGTTCACGTTCGACATCGAAGTCACCGTGAATTCCGGCATTCCCATTAGCAAGATGGGGTGCATCTCGCATAAAACGAAGATCGAGTACGATGGTCCCGGCGACGCCTTCATTACGCTCGAAGACACCAAAGGGGCTGGCACGAAGGATTTCATCCTGAGGTACAGCCTCGAGGGCGCGAAAATCCAGTCGGGCGTCCTTCTCTATCCCGGTCCGAAAGAAAAATTTTTTCTGGTCATGATGGAGCCGCCCGCGCGGATAGCTCAAGCCGCGATACCGCCGCGCGAGTACATTTTTATCCTGGACGTTTCCGGATCGATGTACGGGTTTCCACTCGATACAGCCAAAGCGCTCATGCGCGACCTCATCGGCGGGCTCAGGGAAATAGACAAATTTAATGTGGTGCTTTTTTCGGGACGCGCCGCGGTGCTCTCGGAGAAATCGCTTCCGGCCACCAAAGCGAATATCGATAAGGCGCTCGATACCATCGAGCGGCAGACCGGCGGCGGCGGAACCGAGCTTATCAACGCGCTTCAAACCGCGTTCTCATTGCCGCGGCAGGAGGAAAACGTCTCGCGCACGACGGTCATCGTCACTGACGGGTATGTGAGCTGCGAGGCGGAGGCGTTCGATCTCGTCCGAAAGAACCTCAACAAATCCAACGTGTTCAGCTTCGGAATCGGCTCGAGCGTCAACCGGCATCTCATCGAGGGAATGGCGCGCTGCGGCGCCGGCGAGCCGTTCGTTGTAACGCATCCGGATGAGGCGGGGAAAACAGCCGAGAAGTTCCGCGAATATATCCGCGAGCCGGTGCTCACTCAGATCGAAATCGAATTCGATCGCCTCAACGCCTACGATATCGAGCCGCTCTCCGTGCCGGACGTTCTGGCGAACCGGCCGGTGATTGTCTTTGGCAAATACAAGGGCGGGGCGGCAGGCGCCGTCCATATTTCAGGGTACTCGGGCGCCGGCCGATACAGCACCAGGCTCGATATCAGCCCAAAGCTCGAAGATAATTCGAATGTCGCATTGCGTTATCTGTGGGCGCGGCACCGGATCAAGACGCTCTCCGATTACAATAATCTGCGCATGGATGACAAACGCGTGAAGGAAGTGACCGATCTCGGTCTCGCCTACAACCTGCTCACGGACTACACTTCGTTCGTTGCCATCGACTCGCTGGTTCGAAACAAGGAAGGCGATGTCACGAAAGTCGTTCAGCCGCTGCCTTTGCCCGAGGGAGTTTCGAATTACGCGGTCGGCGGCCTCACCTGTCAAAAGGCGATGTACAGGTCTCCTGCGGTCGAGGAGTGCGAGGCGCCGTCATCCGGATTGGATCGGCTGAAGGGGTTCCTGTCCAACGGGGCTTCTGACAAGATGCAGGCGATGACCGGCGAAAAGGATGCGGCTCTCCTGGATGCGGCGGCGAATGAAGACGGCGCGGATGCAGTCAAGGAAGAGGTGCGCAAGGGCGCCGATCTGAATGCGAAAGACGCCCGGGGACGCACGCCTCTGATGCTTGCCGCCATGAATGGACATGCGGAGACCGTCAAGGCCCTGCTCGCAAGCGGCGCAAAAGTTGATGCGCAGGATAACGACGGCTACACCGCACTGATGCATGCGGTCCAATCGGGTCACGCCGACATTGTGAAGCTCCTGCTCGAAAACGGCGCCAACGCGAATGTCAAGGCGAAAGACGGCAAGAGAGCCCTGACGCTGGCGAGAGAGAGCAACAACAAGAAGATTGTTCGACTGCTTGAAGAAGCCGGCGCAAAGAGGTGAGCAGTCACTTGTAAATGAATCAAATCCCTAATAACACAGCGGGAAAGCCGGTCTGCGCCGGCTTTCCCGCAAAATAATTCTTACTGAAAATTCACCGGCCCGTAAGGGGTCTGAAGAAAACCCGTTGGAACGATAGCGGCTCCGCCGGCTTTTCCTCCTTTAAGCAGGTTACTCACAGCGCTCGCGGCCGAGACCCGACCCGAAAGAGACAGGCTTGCCGATTGTCCCGCCTCAAGACTTTTTGCAGTTGTGGCGGTCAGGCCGCCAAGCTCGACCGTGCCGAGCTTCAGCACGTAACCGAGATTCTCGATGCCGATTGCAAACGCATTCGGATTCTTCATCACTGCATTGACATTGATCCTCGTCTTGAGAAGCGAGACATCGGCAAAGTCGATACTGACATCCGAGAATGCGGGCGGCCGGAGAACCGGAAACGTGCCGCTGTGAGCAAGAGGAAGCTCAAACGAGCGCCCCAGAACGGGCAGGAGCAGCGCGCCGTTCAATGTGTAGTTCGCTTCGGAAGCCGAGGCCAGGCGCGTGTACGTACTGAATAAATCCACGTAGGACAAGCGCACCGGCAATGTTACCGTTCCCACCTTGCCCGCAGGCAGATCAAATTGAGAGGCCGTCTCCGATTCAAAGAACCTGCTCCCTTCCACATCCAGTCCATATCGGAAGCGCGGCGTCTTGATCGGGATTGGATAGGTGTTATTGACATCGACGTCAAAAGCCAGATTCAGACCCTCAAAGTCGATTCCGGTGATACGCGGGCTGACCGATTGGACTTCCGGCGCATTCCCCAGAGGAAGCGACGCGCACCCGGCCACGGTCGCAAGTAGAACCGCAAGAATCAAGCAACTGGAACGTAATCGCATGCTGACGGCTCCTTCCCGTCGCCACGTAGCGCAGGCATCTTGCCTGCAGAGGAATTGGAGTTCATGTTCCCGCTTTCGATGCTTTTCAGAGATTACTGAATCAAACCGAGCTGATTCGCTTCGAGTTGCTTCTCCCACTGGCCCAGGATACCCGCCAGTTCGTCACCCTTGGCGGGATACTTATTGATGACATTGTAGGACTCATACGGATCATTTTCCAGATTGAATAAGAGGGGCATTTGCACAAACGTGTGCTCGCTCGTTTTGCCCAGGTTCTTGTTCACCGGCATCGGCCAGGTGTAATGGCTGATCTCGCGAACGTATTTCCATGATCCGACCCTGACGCTCTCGAGTTCGCCATTGTGGTAGAAGAACAGAGGCCGGTCGGACGGCTTGCGTTCCGGCGTCTCCAATAATCCTCTGATACTCACGCCATCGATGATCCTGTCAGACGGCAACGTCAAGCCCGCGATGTCGAGACATGTGGGCAGAAGATCGATATTCATCGCCGGCTCGTTGCAGATGCCGGCATCGATGTGGCCGGGCCAGCGAATGATGAACGGCACTCGCTGTCCTCCTTCCCAGCTCTGTCCTTTTCGCCCTCGCAATCCGCCGGTGCTCCCCTGATACCATGGCCCGTTGTCGCTGGTGAACACGACAATCGTTTTCTGCTCCAGATTATTCTCTCCGAGGAAGTTCAGGATCTCTCCGACGCTCCAATCCACCTCTTCGACCGCGTCGCCAAACTTCCCGCCCTCCGATTTTCCTTTGAAAGCTTCCGATGCGAACAGCGGACGATGTGGAAATGTGTGAGCGAAATAGAGGAAGAACGGCTTGTCCGGAGACGATCCCATGAATTTTATCGCCTCTTCCGTGTACAGCCGCGTGAGTTTGCCCTGATCCGTTATCTGCGCTTCGACTTCTTGTTCGTCCCGATAGAGGGGAAACGGATGCATGTCGTTGCTGTGGGGCACGCCGAAATAAAAATCGAAGCCATGGCGCACCGGATTGTACTCGGCGTTCCCCGAATAATCTCCCAGATGCCATTTGCCGACCATTCCCGTTCGGTAATCCCGAGCTTTCAGAGCCTCGGCTATCGTGATCTCATGCTGATGCAATCCGCCCGGCGCCGCCTCCGTGGCGATATCCAGCGCACCCAGCTTCGCGCTCAGATTTCCAGCCATCATCGTCACCGACTGTTTGAACGTCATATCCTCCGCAAACAGCGGAAAACAGAAACCCATTCTCGCGGGATAACGCCCGGTCAGAAGGCCCGCGCGCGAAGGGGTACACACGGAATCGCAGGCATAGAAATTCGTGAAGCGAAGCCCTTGGCCCGCCAATCCGTCGATGTTCGGCGTCCTGATGACACGCCCGCCATAGCAGCCGAGGTCGCCATATCCCAGATCGTCTGCATTGATGATAATGATATTCGGCGATTTAGCCGGTGAATCAGTGGACAGCCCGACGGTATTTATGGTCTGGTCCGGATAAGGGAGTTTGGAGCCGCCGCACGCAATCGAAAACAACGGCCATCCCAAAACAGAGAGGGCGGAGCCGGAGGCCGTCATTTTGAGGAATCTCCTGCGGGTACATCTCTCTTTGCTCATTTTCTCCTCCCCGGGTAGTATTGAAAACGCTGCCCCGAAGAAAAATCAAACACGGTCCTTTATGAAGCAAGAAAGGAATCAAGCGCGACGTGGATCGAAGTGCAGCCATTATTACACGCGAAACCTTCTGGAGTCAACGTTGTATTGACATTTTGCAGCATCTCTCAGGCCACATCTGCTTCTCCGCTTTCCTTTCAAGGATTTTTTTCTTATATTTGAAGTAGAAGCAGTTGATCGACTCTTTGGACAAGACCCGAAATGAATACGCTCTTGAAAGTTCTTCTTCTCTTATTGCTTAGTCTCTTTCCCGCAAGGCTGTCGGCGGACACTGACGTTCCATGCGAGTCGGATATCTGGCTGCACGATTGCTATGTTTGGGTGTCGGCAGATGATGAGGATGGTCCGTTTGAGGACATCGAGCTCTATCCCGTCAGATCGATCACGTTGCGGCCCACTTTTTCCGAAGACGACCGCGAGTCCTCGGAGCAGTCTTATTACTCAGAGCCGGACGACGACGTGCTCGAGGAGACGCTCGAGTTCGAGATCCCCGAGGAAGAACGGGGTCCGGAATATATTTCCGAACCCAGAATGGGATACGACGCCGGCTTCGAAATGAGAACCTACAGGATTTTCGGGCCCGACGCCGACATTTCGCCCGCGCTCATTGTCGTCGAGGAACAGTGGACTAATAGAAGATTCTATTTCGGCTTCTTCTCGATCAGCATAAGGTGGTAACCAGCCCCAGCATTCCAATCTCCAATTATTTGTCTTGCCGGTTAAGCAGCTCCGCCTTGAGACGATGAGCGAGAATGAACATTCCGGAAAGGGAGACTCATTACCGCGGGTTCGTTTGAGGACTCGGAGGGTCGCCTTTCATGATGATGGCGTTGGTGGTTCGGTGATTAGTTGAATTCAATTGATCCAGCAACTGAGAATAGCTGACGGGGGAACGATCCATACCGTAAAACCGCAGTCCCGCCGCCTCACAGAAGTCATAGAAGGCCTTCACATCGGCGCCGGCCTGTTCGAGGCCGTGCGGCCACACTTCAACGCATGCGGCGAAATAGTCCGACGCACCGATTAACTCGCGGGCGCCCTTCAAAACCAGCAGTTCCGCGCCCTGCACATCGAGCTTGAGGACATTCCTTTTGGGGAATGATCCGAAATACTTCTTGGCGAGAGCGTCCAACGTGGTGATCCTGATCGGCGTCTTCTTACGTCCCCTGCCCCTGTTATGGACCGCATTGTCGTCTGAGCCGATGATCCTGTTATCGCCCGAGTTGATCGACGAAAGATACAGGACGCCTTCGCCCTCGTGGTCGGAAAGGGCGACGTTCTCCAGGCTCACGCGACCGGCGTCGCCATTCAGCTCGCACGATTTTTTGAGCAGCAAGAACGTTTTCGGCGAAGGCTCAACGGCTATGATGCGACAGCGCAGATCCGGATTCCGAAGGAAGCAGAGGGTGTAGACGCCGTAATTGGCGCCGATATCCCAGAAAACGCAATGATCATCTGCAAGTGACGTTACCGCGCTTATTTCATTCTCGTCATAGCGCCTGGGGCCGAGAAAGAATGCACGCAGGCCCCAGTTGTCGGTCGGGGAGATGTAGAGAGGAATGCCATTCACTTCGCCAAGCAGTTGCTTCTTTCCAATAAGGGAGGCTGCGAGAATCACACCGTCAGCAATTCGACATTGCTGTTGCTTGTTTTTCGCCGAGCGGTATATTTTGCGTGTTATCCTTGAAAACATTTTGCCTTCAGCCATAACGGTTTGCCTCGGATGTTTGAGCAGATAACATTCTATCCTATTTTGGTAGTCCTGAACAAGCACGCGGCAGAGTAAAACCGTCATCTCGATCTTCTCGATCGGCCTTGCAGAAAAGATACCGTGGTGCTATAATATTGCATTCGGCCTGCAAGGGGTACTTGTTAGGCGGGCTGCCTTTCCAGAACTACTGCATTCATTCGGATCATTCCACCCCTTATTAAACCCCAAAAAATTTAGCTCCTCACAAGAATTTGTGGGTTAATTCTGGTATAGGGAGATTTCCGAGTACGTGATAAAGGGCCAAAGAAAAAGTTTCGAAGGTGCGGTAGCC